>JAFECO010000011.1 GCA_018242085.1 Pseudomonadota bacterium | reverse complement strand
GCTGCCGGTGATGTCGGCGTTATAACTCGTCCAGTCCACATTCTGGCCGGTCTGGGCAAGGGCCACATGCCCGCCCAAAAGCAGCGCCGTCAGGCCCGCGCCGGCAATCAAACTCTTCCTCAACATTCGTTTCCGCCCCTTCACGGTGGTTGTCACTTGAACTCTGATGTCAGGCTTCTGTGATGGAATGGCGGCCGGCTTTTGCAGCCGCGATCATCCAATGCGCGTCAATGAAGTGCGTCTCCATGATCGGTATGCATCCGCTCTCCGCGTGATTTGAAACACGGCTTCAACGCTTTGCGTTTCCCATCCTCTTGAGACGCGCCCCTTCATCAGGCGCGGGCAATCTCATCACGAACAGGACCCCTGTAAAGCCGAACAGCCCCTGATATTGCAGTGCGTCATAAGGAATGGGCGAGATGAAGTTTCCCCAATGTCAGGGTCTTGCTCATAACATGCTGATATTGTTCGCATAAACCCGCAAAGGCGGCACCGCGGAGGCCCTTGCGAGAAAGCGCCGCAGAGGGCCGGTTTGGGAATAGCGAAGGACGCGTTTTTTATAGAGATGCGGCCCGATGATGCGGCGCTGCAACTTCCCGAAATTGCCGGCGGCAGCATAGTATCCCGCGTCGCCAGGGAGAATGATCCGTGCAGAATAAGAATGAGAATCCCGTCAGCCGCCGTTCGCTATTGAAACTGATCGGCACCACGGCCGGCAGCGCCATGATGTACGAAACCATGGTGGCGATGGGTTATGCGGGAACCTCGGATTTCAACAATCCGATCAAATTGTCCGGCGATGTGAAGGGCGCCACCGTGCTGGTCTTGGGCGCGGGTCTTGCGGGCATGACCGCGGCCTATGAACTGCGCAAGGCCGGCTACAAGGTGCAAGTGCTGGAATATAACGACCGGCCCGGCGGACGGAACTGGTCGCTGCATGGCGGCGACACCTATACCGAAATGGGCGGCGTCACCCAGAAGATCACGTTCGACAAAGGCCTTTATTTCAATCCGGGCCCCTGGCGCATTCCCTATCACCATCGCGGCCTGTTGCATTACTGCAAGGAATTCGGCGTGCAGCTCGAATCCTTCAACATGGTCAACTACAACGCCTATGTGCATTCGACCAGGGCGTTCGGCGGCAAGCCCAAGCGCCATCGCGAGATCGCGGCGGATTTCGACGGCTATGTCGGTGAACTGCTCGCCAAGGCCACGGCGTCGGACAAGCTGAGCGCCCCGATGACCAAGGACGAGAAGGACGGCCTGCTCCAGGTGCTGCGCTTCTGGGGCGCGCTGGACAAGAATTACGAATACAAGAAAAGCGAAATGGCCAGCAATATGCGCGGCTTCAAGACCGACCCGGGCGGCGGGCTGGCGCCGTTGCCGGTCGATTCCGATCCCATCCCGATGAAGGAGTTGTTCAACGCGGGCATGTGGTTCTCGGTGATCGCGGGCAAGATCTATGAATTCCAGACCCCGCTGTTCCAGCCGGTCGGCGGCATGGGCATGATCGGCCAGGCCTTCGGCAAGCAGCTGACCGGCGCGATCAAATACAATTGCAAAGTCACCAACATCCAGCAGGACGGCACCGGCGTCACCGTCACCTATATCGACTCCAAGACCGGCGGCGCGCCGCAGAAGGCCACCGCGAAATGGTGTGTCTGCACCATTCCCGCCACCATCCTGGGCCAGATCCCCATGAATGTGGGCGCGCCGATGAAGAACGCGATCACCTCGTTGGCCTATGACGCGGCCTACAAAGTGGGCCTGGAATTCAAGCGCCGCTTCTGGGAAGAAGATGACGGCATTTATGGCGGCATCACCTATACGGATCTGCCGATTTCCAACATCAGCTATCCGTCCACCGATTATCACCGCAAGGGCGGCGGCGTGCTTTTGGGCGGCTATATCTTCTCCGACAGCCCGCGCACCTATGAATTCGAGGCGTTGTCGGCGCCAGAGCAGGTGAAAGCCGCGCTGGACCAGGGCGCCAAGATCCATCCGCAATATATGAAGGAATATAAGAGCGGCGTGGGCATTTCCTGGCATCGCGTGCCTTGGACCCTGGGCTGCTCTGGCCGCTGGACCGAAGAAAATCGGGCCAAGAATTACGCCAATCTCTGCGCCATCGACGGACGCATCGTGCTGGCGGGCGAGCATGCCTCGCGCCTGCCGGCCTGGCAGGAAGGCGCCGTGCTGTCGGCGCTGGACGCCATTGGCCGCCTGCACAAGCGGGTGCTGCAGGCGTAAGACGGCTCCAAGGAATGAAAAAGGGCGGGAGATATTTTCTCCCGCCCTTTTCGTTTTCTACTGCACGCAGGGCTTGGCGGAATCGCCGATCCAGGCTTCGCAGTTGGCCAGGCTGAGATATCCCTGGGGCGTGCCCGGCGCGTTGGGATCGGATGCCGCGGGCACCTGCAGATCCTTCAAAGATATTTTGTTCACGCCATCGATGATCTTGGCATAAGCGCGCGTCACGGCCGCCAGCCCCGGCCCGGACACGACATCGGGCGAATCGCCGGCCGTGTGCATGTTGGCGAAATCATTGGACTGGGCCACCACGCCGGGAACAAACCAATAGAAGCGGCCCAGGTCGCCGGCGGGCGGGCGGGCGCTGGGCTGAGACCAGATCGGCACGCCGAATTCGCGGAACGCGTCTTCGGTTATTTTCTGCAACTGCGGCCGCGATGCGCCGCCGCCATACCATTCGAGCGGCACGCCGGTCGTGGTCGATCCGGCGGTGCCGCCATGGGTCAACACTTCGGCGGGATGCTCCGCATTGATCATCAAAGCGGTTTTGGCGAAATACCTGTCCCGATTGGCCACCAGCCATTCGCGGCCAAAGCCGCCGGGCTTGACCTGGTGATGGCCGTCCAGGCCCAGGAAAATGATGGTGCGGCGGCGCTGGCTCTTGGGAATCCTGGCGAAATGTTCCGCCAGTCCCAGCATCGTCGCGACGCCGCTGGCATTGTCGCCCGCCGCGTCGAAGAAGCCGTCGCGATGGGCGATGACATAAATCGTCTCGTCCGTCATTCCCGGCAAGGTGCCCCACACCAGGTAGGATTTCTGATCCGGCGTCCATTTGGCGTCGAGACGGATTTTGACATGCGCCGCGCCGCCCGCCGAAGCGCCGATCATGTCGCGGAGCGCCTCGCCATCCTTGGTACCGAGATTGAAAGTCGGCACCTTGGTGTAGGCGCGATAGGACTGCGCGCTATAATTCCCGCCCCGCAGATCCGTGGACAGGATCGCGGCGGCGCCATGCTCTTCGGCGCGCTTGAGAATGTCGGCCGGGCCCGCCTGATAGCTGGCCGGAACCTTGACCAGCAGGATCGCCTTGCCGCGCACATCGCGGCCCGCAAAATCCGCTTCACTGCCCAGCCCCACATACACGACTTCAAGGTCCAGCTCCTTGCCGTCCGTTCCGGGGCTGGCATAGGCGGGCTCCGCCGACGCAATCGGGATGCTCTTTCCGCCCGCGACCGCCGTCATCGACCAGGTTTCGGCCGCCCATTGCGGCGCGAAGAAATTGACCGCCTGCAGCCGCGTTTCCAGCCCGATCTGCTTGTACTTGTTCAACAGCCACTCAGCGTCTTCGACATCGCCGGAGGTCCCCGCAAGACGGCCCCAGAATTGCGGATGCCCGCTGTCCCGGTAGCGCCGCGCGATGTCCGCCTGTTCGACCACATATTGCCACAGATGCTTGCCGTCGATCGCGGCGTATTTCGCATCTTTGGCCGGAGCAGCATGGCTGAGCGAACTGCCCAGAAACATCGCGGCCACAGCAGCTGAAATCGTCAAGCAGGGCTTGATCATATCATTCCACTCCCGCCCGTTGCATCAGCCACTATCCGGCAAGGCGTAGCAGACATACTCGCCGGAATAATTGCCGCCGCTGATGGCAACAATGATGTATTGCTTGCCATTGACCATATAGGTCATGGGCGTGCCGGATTGCGGCGCCGGCATCCACACCGCTCCCACTTCCTTGCCGTCCTTCTGATCATAGGCGCGCAGCATCGCCCCGCGCGGATGATCCGGACCGTTGGTGAGCACGCCTTCGCCCGCGATCACCAGATTCTTCGTCACCAGGGTGCCGATATTATAGGTGGTCTGGCCGGTGCGCGGGATGGTCATGCCCTTCAGTGCGGGATTGTTGCGCACCACATCCGGCGTTTCGCCATGCGGGACCTGCCATTTGAAATCGCCCGTATCCAGATTGATGGCGGTGATGGTGGCATAAGGCGGCTTGATGATGGGCATGCCCTCCACCGTCCAGCTTTGGCTGTTGCCGTCGCCGGCCGGGCGCGGCGGCTTCTTCACCAAAGGCGCATCCGCGCCGGAACCCGCCCCGCCCGTGCCCACCATCTCGATCCGGTTGCCCGCGATGCCTTCGATATAGCGCATGTCCGACAGGCCCGGCGGAGGCGGCACCACGCCGATGGGTTCGAAGCAGGAATTGCAGGCGAACAGAAACGCGGTATGGGTTTCCGGATTGAAGGAGCCGCCTGGCCAGTTGGTGCCGCCATTGCCGCCGCCCAAGGTGAGAATGCCCTTTGGTCCCGGCAGCTTCGACAGCACCGGCGGCGAGAAGACCGGCCCCATCTTGTAATCCTTCACCATCTCCAGCGCCTTGGCCTTCAAGGCCGGCGTGAAGTCGATCAGATCGTCATTCGACACGCCATTGCGCGAATAGGCTTTGGGCTTGGTGGGGAAAGGCTGGGTGGGCGCATACCATTCGCCGGGCACATCGCCTTTCTCGACTTTCTTTTCCGGGATCGGCCAGACCGGCTTGCCGGTGGTGCGGTCCAGCACATAGAGCCAGCCTTGCTTGGAAGGCTGCGCCACCGCCTTGATCGCGCGTCCGCCCACAGTGATGTCCATCAGCATGGGCGCGGCGGAGGCATCCATGTCCCACAAGGGATGATGGACCATCTGATAATACCATTTGAGCTTGCCGGTATCGAGATCGACCGCCACCACACTTTCGCCGAACAGGTCGGGACCGGGACGATAGCCGCCATAAAAATCGCCGGTGGGCGATTCCACCGGCAGATAGGCGGTGTTGAGTTCGCGGTCGACCGTGATCTGGTTCCACACGCCGGTATTGCCGGTGTTATCGGCGCTGCCGTCGAACCAGGTGTCGTAACCGAACTCGCCTTTCTTGGGGATGGTGTGGAAGGTCCAGAGCCGCTTGCCGGTGCGCGCGTCATAGGCGCGGACATAACCCTTGTTGTTGCGGTAGGTGGCGGGGGTGAAGCCTTCGCGGAAGGCCGCGCCCACCAGCACGATATTGCCCGCCACGGTGGGAGCGGCATGCAGCCCCACCTCGCCGGTTTCCAGATCGGGCCGGATCTCCTGGTCGAAATCCTTTTTCAGATCGACGATGCCGTGCTCGCCAAAACCCGGCACGGGCTGGCCGGTCTTGGCGTCCAGCGCCACCAGGCGATAGCCCGGCGTCACATAGAGAATCCGCGCCTCATTCCCGTCACTCCAATAGGATAGCCCGCGTCCGGAGAGCTGGCGGGGCGCGGCGCCGCCGCGCGCGCCTTCCTTTTCGCCATGCACCCAGAGCAGCTCGCCCGTCACCGCATCCAGCGCCACCACGCCGCGCCGCGAGCCGGCGGTGGTGTAGATCACCCCGCCAATTTCCAGCGGCGTGCCTTCCAGCTTGAATTCCGGACGATTGCCAATGTTGTCGGTCTTGAACCGCCACACCACTTCCAGCTTGGAAAAGTTGGAGGCATTGATCTGGTCCAGCGGCAGGAAATGGCTGGCGGCCAGATCGGCGCCATAGTGCCGCCATTCCACATTGGCGCCGGTCTGCGCCATCGCGCTGCCCGCCAGCAAGGCGGCCAGGCCTGTGCCCAGAATCAAGGATTGCTTTTTATTGATTGTCATGTCGGTTCCCCCTTCTGACATCATGCCTTTTTGTTTGGAGAAGAAAAGTATTTCCGATGCTGCATCTGCGAGTGATTTTCGATAGAAGGTATAATGTCGCGAAACGCTGCGCCGGAGCGCCATCGTGCTGAACACGCCCTTCATTCCCGTCAGCGCGCCGGTGCACCGGCGCCGCCTCACCCGGCTGGAGACCGCCTTCATCGCGCGGCGCAATGTGCTGGAGATCATTCCCAGCTTCGCCTATCGCCAGCCCATCGTGTCCGGCGACATTCTGGTGCGCTGGCACATGATGGCCGATCCCGCCGGAATGAAGCGGGTGATGCTGGACAATCTGGCCAATTATCCCAAATCGGAAATCATGCGCCGCATGTTGCGTCCCGCCATCGGCGAAAGCCTGTTCAATGCCGATGGCCCCGATTGGAAATGGCAGCGCCAGGCGGTGGCGCCCGTCTTCACCCATCGCAATGTGGTCGCCCTGGCCCCGGCCATGACCGCAACCGCCGAGCGCGCCATCGCGCGGCTTCGGCAAAGCGGTGGGCGGGCGGAGCTGGTCAAGGAGATGCTCACCGCCACCTTCGATGTGATCTGCGATGTGGCTTTGTCGGGGCGCGAGCATTTCGACAGCGAAACTTTCGCCAAGGCCATCACCCAATATTTCCAGACCGCGGGCCGCGCGTCTCTTTTGGATTTCCTGGGCTTTCCCGAATGGTTTCCCCGGCCCGGCGAATTGCTGGCCGGATCGTCGGTCCGCACCATGCATTCCATGGTGGCCGCCGCCATCGAGGCGCGCCGCAACCATGCCACCGGCAAAGCCGACGATCTGCTCGACTATATGCTGGCCGCGCAGGACCCGGAGACCGGTCAGCGCATGAGCCCGCAAGACCTGATTCACAATATGCAATTCTTCATCGTCGCCGGTCACGAGACCACGGCGCTGGCGCTGTCCTGGGCGCTTTATCTTCTGGCCAATTCGCCGGAGCATCAGGAACGGGCGCGGGCGGAAGTGACCGCCGAGCTGAATGGCCGCACCGCCGAAGCTGGCGACCTGGCGGCGATGCCCTTCATCCAGCAGGTGCTGGAGGAAGCGATGCGGCTTTATCCGCCGGTCGGCCTTTTGGCCCGCAATGTCCTGGCCGAAGATGAGCTTTGCGGCCGCATCATGAAGCCCAATGACATTCTTTTCCTTCCCATCTGGGCGCTGCACCGTCACGAGCTGTTATGGGACCGGCCGGAGATGTTCGATCCGGACCGTTTCGATCCCAACAGGGGACCGAAGCGGGACAAGTATCAATATCTTCCCTTTGGCGCGGGCCCGCGCGTTTGCGTGGGCGCCAACTTCGCCATGATGCAGGCCGGGATCATCCTGGCCAGCTTGATTCAGCGTTTCCGTTTCCGCCCCGGTCAACCTTTGCCCCATCCGGTGATGACCATGACGGTGCGGCCGGAGCCCGGCGTCTTCCTCGAACTCCAAGCCCTTGAATAAGGCGGAATATTTCCGTCCCGCGCGATTGCGCGGATCAAGGAGTGTATCAGGCGCGGCGCATGGCGAAGCTTTTGCCGATGCGCTAACGTCCGCGCGCTGAATTCAGCCAGGAGGGTAACGTGGAAGACAATAAGCACGACGTTTCACGCCGCGACTTCACCGCCTTGTCGGTTGCGGCCGGTTTGACGGCGGCCGCCGGCTCGGCCCAAGCCGCGATGGCGGTGACCGAAACCGATGTGACGATCAAAACGCCGGACGGCACCTGCGACGCCGCCTTCATCCGCCCCGCTTCGGGCAAGCATCCGGGCGTTCTGATCTGGACCGATATTTTCGGCCTGCGCCCCACCTTCCGCGACATGGCCAAGCGGCTGGCCGGCGAAGGCTATTCGGTGCTGGTGCCCAACCCCTTCTATCGCACCCAGAAGGCGCCGGTGATCGACGACGCCAGCAAGTTCGATTTTGCCGCGCCCGCCGATCAGGCGAAGATGAAGCTCTGGACCACGCCGATCAATGAAGCGGGCGCGATCGAACGCGACGCCGCCGCTTATATCGGCTTCCTGGACAAGCAGAAGGAAGTCGATACCGCCAAGAAGATCGGCACCCAGGGCTATTGCATGGGCGGCCCCCTGGTGTTCAAGACCTGCGCCGCGATCAACAACCGCGTGGGCGCGGGCGCGACCTTCCATGGCGGCGGCCTGGTGACGGACAAGCCCGACAGCCCGCATCTGCTGATTCCCAAGATGAAGACGCACATGCTGATCGCCATCGCCTCCAATGACGATGCCAAGCAGCCCGATGCCAAGGACAAGCTGAAGGCTGCTTTCGCCAGCGCCAAGATTCCGGCGGAGGTGGAAGTCTATGCCGGCACCCTGCATGGCTGGTGCGTGCGCGACATGCCGCTGAGCGCGGGCAAGCCGATCTACAATCAGCCCGACGCGGAACGCGCCTGGGGCCGGCTGCTCAATCTCTACAAGACCAGCCTGACTTGAGCTTTGGCCTGAGCTTTTGGCCTGAGCCTTCGGCCGGGTGGAATGAAAAACGGCGCTCCATCGGGGCGCCGTTTTTGTTTGAGCCATCGGCCAAATCGGGAAACTAGTGGCCGCCGCCCATCTTCATGGGCGCGAGCTTCGGCTTGGGCATCAGCCACACGCCGGCGGACACGCAAGCCAGGATGATCGCCACCACGCCGAACACTTGATTGGTGCCCAGCATCACGGCCTGGGTCTGAATGATGCTGTCCAGCGACATCAGCGCTTGCTGATGGCTCTGGCCGGCGGCATGCATCTGGGCCAGGGTCTTGGACGCGTTGTTGAGCGATCCGGCGATATCGACATGGCCCGCCGCCGTGGAATCGCGCCAGGCGAAAACGATCACGCCGGTGGCGAAGGCGCCCGCCATGGTGCGCAGGAAGTTGATCAGGCCGGCCGCCGAAGCGGTTTCTTCCGGCTTCACCGCCCCCATCGACATGCTCATCATGGGCAGGAAGAAGAGCGGCATCCCCAAGCCCAGCGCCATCTGCGCCGGCACAAGCCCCCAGAAGCTGATGTCGGTGTTGAAGGTGGTGCGCCAGAAGGTATCCAGCGCCACCAGGCCCAGGCCCAGCGACATCAGGAAGCGGGGATCGACCTTGCCGATCATGTTGGCCACGATGGGTGCCAGGAACAGGGCGACCAGGCCATTCCACGCCATCATCTGCCCCGCCGTGGTGGCGGTGTAGCCCATCGATGTCTGAAGCCAGAGCGGGATCAGCACGATCGAGCCCATGAAGGAGCCGAAGGTGAACAGCAGCGCCACCGCCGACAGGGCGAAACTTCGGTAGCGGAAGATTCGCAAATCCACGATGGGATGCTCGTCGGTCAGCTCCCAGGCCAGGAAGGAAATAAATCCGACCAGGGCGATGATCGCCAAGGTGACGATGAAGTTGGACGCGAACCAGTCGTCATTCTCGCCATTGTCCAGCATGATCTGGAGCGCGCCCACCCAGATGATCAGAAGCGCCAGGCCGACATAATCGATCGGCTTCTTCACGGTCGGGGTTTCGAACTGCGACAGGGTGCGCAGGACCAAAGTGGTGCAGATGACCGCGATAGGCACGTTGATATAGAACGCCCAGGGCCAGCCCCAGGTATCGGAGAAGAGCCCTCCCAACACCGGTCCCGCGATCGGGCCCAGGATGGTGGTCATGGTCCAAAGACCCAGCGCCATGTTGCGTTTTTCCGCCGGCGCGATGCGCAACAGCAAAGTCTGCGACATGGGCATCAAGGGACCGCCCGCCAGGCCCTGCATCACGCGGACCGTGACCAGCATGGGCAGCGAGGTGGCGAGCCCGCACAGCATGGAACAGATGCCGAAAGCCAGCGCGGCCGTGGAAAATACCCGGACCGGGCCGAAGCGCTCCGCCAGCCAGCCGGTGAGCGGCACCATCACCGCTTCCGCCACCGCATAGGAGGTGATGGCCCAGGTGCCTTCGCTGACCGACACCGCCATGCTGCCGGCGATGTGGGGAACCGAGACATTGACGATGGTCATGTCCAGCACGGCCATGAAATTGGCCATCGCCAGGGTGGCGATGCCGGCCCACAACAGTCCCCCCTGTAGGGGAGCCGGACCGCTTCTTGCCACTGCGCCGCTGGCCGACATGACGAGACCCTTAGTTGGAGAGGCGGATTTTCGCCGTCATCGAAAGCCCGACCCTAAGCGGATGATCCGCCAACTCCTTGGGATCCAGCGCGATGCGCACCGGCAGGCGCTGCACCACCTTGATCCAATTGCCGGTGGCGTTCTGCGCGGGGATCAACGAGAAAGCCGCGCCCGTGCCGCCGCCCAGGCCAACCACATGGCCGTGATAGACCACGCCGGAACCATAGAGATCGGAGGTCAGCGTGACGTCCTGCCCGGCGCGCACGCCTTCGAGCTGGCTTTCCTTGAAGTTGGCATTGACATAGGCCAGCGCCAGCGGCGTCACCGTCATCAAGGAAGCACCTGCCTGAACACGCTGCCCCACCTGGGCGGTGTTCTGCGCCACCACGCCATCCATGGGCGCGCGGATCACGGTGCGGTCCAGATCGAGCTTGGCGCGATCCAGCGCGACCTTGGCCGCCAGCACATCGGGGTTGTGGGCCGCATCGCCGCTGGAGACCAGCGCCTTCTGCGCCGCCAGTTGCTGCTGCGCCTGGGTCATCGCCGCTTGCGCCGTGGACCGCGCGTTGCTGGCGACCGTCATCTCGTCGCCCGATACCGCACCGGTCGCGGCCAAGGCCGCGCGCCGCTTGTAATCGATATTGGCGCGCTCCACGTCGGCCTGGCGCTGCGCCACCATGGCCTGGGCGCTGGCGACATTGGCGTAATATTGCGACACGCGCTGCTCGGCCAGGCGAAGATTGGCTTCGGCTTGCGCCACGGCCAGCTGCGCGTCCGCCGGATCGATGGTGGCCAGCACATCGCCCTGCTTCACATGGTCGGTGTCGCGCACCGGCACGCTGGCGATGGTGCCGTCGACCCGCGGCGTGATCTGCGCCGTGGTCGCCTGCACATAGGCGTTATCGGTCGTCACATAATAGCGCCCGATCAAGAAGTACCAGCCGCCAACCAGAAGCGCCACCAGCGCGATGGCGCCGCCCAGGATCATGAAGATCATGCTGCGCTTGCGCATGCGGGTGCCGCCCTGCGAGGCCGGCTGCATGCCGGCGGAAAGAGTCTGGTCTGTCACGATCTATTCTCCCGTCCGCGCAACACGCTGTTGCGCGTCATATTGAAATCCACCGCCCAGGGCGCGGATAAGCGTAACGTCCTGCACGAATGCGCGCGCCTGAAGATCGGCGACGGCCCGCCGCTGGGTCACCAGCGTGTCTTCCGAGGTCAGGACATCGAGATAGCGCGAAAGCCCCGCGCCATAACGCTGCTGCGCCACGCGATAGGCGTCTTCGCTGGCGGCGAGCGCGGCGCGCGAATGCTCCAATTCCTTGGCCAGCTCGCGCTGGTTGGCCAAGGTATCGGCGACTTCGCGCAAGGCCGTGGTCAAGGTCTGGTCATAGGTCGCGACCGCTTCGTCATATTGGGCGCGCGCGCCGCGATAAGCGCCTTCGATCCGCCCGCCATCGAAGATGGGCAGCGAAATCGCCGGACCGATCTGGCCGATCAGCGAGGCCGGGCTGATCAGGTCTTTGATGCCGAAGGACTGATAGCCGACATAACCGGTGAGATTGACGTTGGGATAGAAGTCGGCATGGGCCGCGTCGATCCGTTTGGCCGCGGCCGTGGCACGCAAGCGCGCCGCCACCACATCGGGACGGCGCCCGATCAGATTGGCGGCCAGATTCGCCGGCACGCCGAACGCCTTTAATTTCGGACTGGCCGGTAGCGCCACATCCAGGCCACGGTCGGGGCCCTTGCCCAGCAAGGCGGCGATCTGGTTGCGCGCCAGCGCGATCTGCCCGTCGATCCGGTCCAGCTCCGCTTCCGCCGCAAAGCTGCGCGACTTGGCTTCCGACACCGTGCTGGTGTTTTCCAGCTGCTGCGAAAGGCGCTGGTTCAGAAGATCGGCGCTTTGCTTGCGCACATTCAGCGCATCCGCCGCCGCTTCGCGGTCGGCGGCCAGCTGCACCAGATTGGCATAGGCATTGGCGATGGCCGAAGACAGTGTGAGCTTCGCCGCCGCCAGATCGACCCGCGCGGCATCGGCTTCCGAGGTGGCCGCCGCGAATGTCGCGCGGTTCTTGCCGAAGAAATCCGGATTGTAGCTGGCGTCGCCGGTGATGCGGCCATTGTCGTGATAGCCGTGCGGCAGGAAGGACTGGAACGCGGCCGGGAAGCCCTGGTTCAGGCTGTTGCGGGTTTCGGTGAATGAGCTGTTGGCCGTGATGTTGGGATAGCGGCTGGCGCCTGCCTGCTGCGCAAGCGCGTCGGCCTGGCGCAGCCGCGCTTCTGCGCGTTTCAGATCCGGCGCATCGGCCAGGCCTTCCGCGATCAAAGTATCGAGCTGCGCATCGCCATAAGCCGTCCACCAGCTTTCCGCCGGCCAATCCGTGGCGGCGACATCAAAAGTTTTTTGTACGGCGTAAGCGTCCGGCGCCTTGGCAACCGGCAAGGGACCCAAATCGGGGGCACAAGCGGCAAGCCCACAAAGGGCCACGCCCATCAAAAGCTTGGCAGATTTTTGCAATGTGGGCTTCATAAAACTGTACCGTACGGTCATTAATCGTTGACATCAGTAGTCGGTTGGGGAATAACCGTCAACAAGAAACTGTACGGTACGGTCACAATAATGAGCGCTGTTGCTTCCCGCCTCCCCCGCTCCGACCGCGACGAACGCCGCGAAACCATCCTGCAGATCGCCCATGCCGCCTTCCTGGAGGACGGCTATGCCGCCACCTCCATGTCCAGCATCGCCGCCAAGGTGGGGGGGTCCAAGGCCACGCTCTATAATTACTTCTCGTCGAAGGAAGAGTTGTTCTCGGCCGTGATCGCGGAGCGCTGCCGCGATTTCCAGGAAATGCTCTACGACGCCGATCTGGACAACCAGGATTTCCGCAAGGCCCTGACCTTCCTGGGCGAGGAGGCGGTGCGCTGGATGCTGCGCGACGACAGTATCGCCACCTATCGCCTGATCACGGCGGAAGCCGGACGCTTTCCCGAACTGGGCCGCGCCTTCTATCTGGCGGGCCCGCAAAAGGGCAAGGAAATGCTGGCCGAGTTTTTCGGCCGCGCCGCGGAAAAAGGCCATCTGAAGCCCGGCTATATGCTGGGGATGGCGATCCACTTCATGACTTTGTGCAAGGGCGAGCTGCAGCACCGCAAGCTCTGGAGCATCGACGAGCCCAGCGAGAAGGACATCGAAACCACCGTCGCCAACGCGGTGAATGTCTTCCTGGCCGCTTACGGCACCTGATTTCTTTTCAAGCCTGCTTGATGCCGTAACCGGCGAACTGCTCGGCCGAGCGGGGCGCGATGATCAGATCGACGCCTGGCGTATCCAGAACAAAGCGCAAGGCCGCCCCGGGCACGGTCCAGCCCTTGTCCGCCGCCCTTTGTTTGAGAGCCTCGATCGCGGCGAAGCTCGCCGGGGTGAGCAGATGCTCATACATCGCGCGGGCATCGTTCATGCGCCCCGAATCAATCTGCCGGTCCTGCCGGTATTTGCCGCTGAGGAGCCCGCCCGCCAGCGGACTGAAGGCGACATAGCGAATGGCTTCGGCGCGGCACAGCGGCATGGTGTCGCCAAGATCGCGCTGCACCAGCAGATTATATTCGTTCTGCAGATGGCTGAAGGCGCGGCGCAGCGCGCC
>JAFECO010000119.1 GCA_018242085.1 Pseudomonadota bacterium | reverse complement strand
AGGTCAGCGGCGAACACGAAGCCGCCCACCAGGATGGGCATGGCGATATCGGGCCGCTGCGGCGCGCCTGCGATTTCCCGAGCCAATTCGGTGACGCGCGCGGCGATCTCTTCACTGCTGAACAGAATTTCCGGCCCGTCAGTCATGCGGCGCGAACCGGACTTCCAGATGGCGGGCGGCAGCGGGCGGCGCGGAAAGCCGGGTGAGGAAGGGCGAAGACTGGCCCGGTTTCAGGGTCTGCACATTGGGGGTGAAGTTCCAATGATAGATTTCGTGATTCTTCTCGTCGCTCAACGTGACGCGGACATTCTGCGGCACCGACAATTCGCGCGAACCGGCATTGACGATATTGCCGGTGACGACCAGCACGACCTGTCCATCCTCATTCTCGCGGCGGTAATCGACCTTGGTGAAATCGATGCCTTGCGGATTGAGCTTGATGCCCATCGCCGAATAGACCCCGGCCGATTGCGGCCAGATCACCGCGATTTCCTGGCGATAGCGCATCGCCGCGTAACCGATCGCGGCGATCAGCGCGATCAGCCCGATCCAGCCTGCGATCACGGCCAGCATCGCCCCCCTGGCCAGGGGTTCGCCCTGCTCTTCCGGCACGACAGCCGTTGGCGCAAAGGCCCGGGCGCGCGAAACGGACGGCTCGGCAGCCTGCGGGGAAACGGGCATGGGCGCCGCGTCGCTTTCGGGCGCGGCCACCGGTCCCGGCTGGTGCCAGACATGTCCGCATTTGGCGCAGCGGACCTGACGGCCCGAAGGCGGGAATTTCGCCTCATCAGCCTGGTAACGCGTGGCGCAAGCGGGACAGGTGAGAATCATGCGGTCTGATCGGCGTTTCGCGGTCGAAAATAGGGGGCGCACCGGATGACCGCAAGGCATCCCGACGCTATGGTCCGGGCATGGTTCGCTTTGAAAATGTGGGCATGCGCTATGGCACTGGGCCCGAAGTGCTGCGCGATGTCAGCTTTGAATTGGAGGGGGGCTCCTTCACCTTCCTCACCGGCCTTTCCGGCGCGGGCAAGACCACTTTGCTGAAACTGATCTATCTGGCCGAGCCGCCGTCCCGGGGCCTCATCACCCTGTTCGGCCAGGAGCTGGCCACCGCGCGCCGCCGCGACTTGCCGCCGCTTCGCCGCCGCATCGGCGTGGTGTTTCAGGATTTCCGGCTGCTGGATCATCTTTCGGCCTATGACAATGTCGCCCTGCCGCTCCGCCTGGCGGGACGGCGGGACACGGAATACGCCCATGACGTAAAGGAATTGATGTCCTGGGTGGGATTGGGCGACCGGATGTCCGCCCGTCCGCCCACTTTGTCGGGCGGCGAGCAGCAGCGGCTGGCCATAGCCCGCGCCGTGGTGGCGCGCCCCGACCTTCTGATCGCCGACGAACCCACCGGCAATGTCGATCCGGAGATGGGCGCGCGCCTGATCCGCCTGTTCGGGGAATTGAACCGGCTGGGCACCACCGTCCTGATCGCCACCCATGACCGGGCCTTGATCGAATCCACGCGGGCCCGCGAGATGCGGCTGGTGGATGGCAAGCTGGTGGAATTGCGCGCCGGCGCGGGGTTGGCCTCATGAGGGAAATCAATGCCGTTCTGCCCCGCGACCGCGGCGCTGCGCCACTGGATTTTGTCATCGCGGTGATGGCCTTTTTGGCGGCGCTGGCGCTGGGCGCGTCCTTGATCGCGGATCGCGCCACCGAGGGCTGGAGCCGTGGCCTGGCCGCCAAGCTGACGGTGCAGGTGGTTCCCCCCGACAGCGACGACGCCAAGAAAGTGCTGGACCGGGAGACCGACGCGGCCGTCCGCCTGCTCCGCGCCACGCCGGGCATCGCCCATGCCGCGCCCCTGTCCGACGCCGAACTCAATGCCCTGGTGGCGCCCTGGGTGGGCCAGAACGGCATCACCAGCGACATTCCCCTGCCCCGGCTGATCGACGCTTCGATCACCCCCGGCGAGGATGTGGATGTGCCCGCGCTGGTGGCGCGGCTGAAACAGGCGGCGCCGCACGCCACCTTGGACGATCACAGCCGCTGGATCACAAGGCTCGGCGGCATCGCCGATACGGTGCGTTATTCCGCCTACGGAATATTGCTGCTGATCGCCGGCGCCACTGCGGCGGCGGTGTCCTTCGCCACCCGCGCGGGACTGGAGGCGCATCACGAAATGGTGGCGCTGCTGCATCAGATGGGCGCGCGCGCCAGCTTCATCGCCCGCACGGTGGAATGGCATTATTTCACTTCGGCCTTGTTCGCGGCCCTTTTGGGCACGCTTTTCGCGATGTTGCTGTTCCTGGGTGCGGGCGGGCTGGAACGCTTCGGTGTCGATGCGGTGCCGTTCCTGCCGCCGCTCACCCTGGCCTGGGCGGAAATGCCCTGGCTGCTGCTGGTCCCTGCCGCGACCGCGCTGATTGCCTGGGCGACGGCGCGCATATCAGTCCTCTCCGTGGTGCGGGCGATATATTGAAAGCGCGACAAAGCGGCGTCGAGGCCGCCGAGCGTCCCCGCGCTGTTGCTAGGGACGGGTTGGTGTGGCGGCTAGTTGCGAGGCGGCTATATAAAATGCGCGCCATCTACTAAGTTTCAAGGCATGATACGCGGCTTTTTCACGGCGATGGTGCTGGTGGCGCTGGCCTATGCGGCGAGCTTCGTGCTGTTCGTGTCCTTGCTGCCGATGACGCCCCAAAGCGTGCCCAAGGCCGACGGGATCGTGGTCCTGACCGGCGGCGGCACGCGGCTGGACCGCGCGGACGACCTGTTCGAGAGCGGCGTGGGCAAACGGCTTCTGATCAGCGGCGTGGACCTGGCCACCAGCAAGACAACCTTGAAGCGCCTGGTCCATGGCGGGCCGCGCTTCGATTGCTGCGCCGATGTGGGCTATTCGGCGGAGGACACCCGCGGCAATGCCCAGGAAGCGGCAAGCTGGACGCGGCGCCATGGTTTTCACCGTGTGATCCTGGTCACCGCGCGCTATCACATGCCGCGTTCGCTCAGGGAATTCTCCACCGCCATGCCGGATGTGACTTTGGTTCCCTATCCGGTGGAGCAAGGCCGGATCGATCTGTCCGGCTGGTGGCGTTATCCGCGCACCGTTTTCCTGCTGCACCGGGAATATGTGAAATATCTGGCCACTCTGGTCACAACCAGCATGGCCCAATCAGCCAAAAGTATGTCATGACTTTCCTGCGCTCGGCCCTGTTCATGGCGTGGTTCCTGATCCTCACTTTGGTGATGGCGATCATTTTCCTGCCGCTTTTGGCCGCGCCCCGTAGAGCCACGGTGCGGATAGCGCGTGGGTGGGCGCGCGCGACGTTATGGGGCCTGCGCGTTCTCGCCGGGATTGGCGAACGGCGCATCGGCAAAGTGCCGCAAGGCGGGGTGCTGGTGGCGTCCAAGCATATGAGCATGTGGGACACCTTGGCGCTCTATCTGGCGCTGGACGATCCGGGCATCGTGCTCAAGCGTGAATTGCTGCGCATTCCCTTTTACGGCTGGTATCTGGGCAAGGCCGCGGCCATCCCCATCGACCGGAGCGCGGGCGCCGATGCCTTGCGGCGCATGACCTATGCCGCAAAGCAAGTGCTGGCCGACGGACGCCCGATCCTGATTTTTCCCGAAGGCACCCGCAAGAAGCCGGGCGCGCCGCCGGATTACAAGCCGGGCGTTGCCGGGCTCTATGGCATGCTGGGCGTGGCCTGTGTGCCGGTTGCGCTGGATTCGGGACGATACTGGCAGGGCTTCACCAAGCATCCGGGCACCATCAGTCTTGAGTTTCTCGAACCCATTCCGCCCGGCCTGAAGCGCCGCGAATTCATGACTGTGCTGGAGCAGCGCATCGAGGACGCCACCCGCCGGATGTTGCGCGCATGACGGCCGTGGAAAAAACCTGCGGCCCCTGCCAGGTCTGCTGCGTGGCGCTGAAGATCAAGACGCCACAATTGCGCAAGGACGCGCAGATTCCTTGTCCGCATCTGGTGGCGAAAGGTTGCGGCATCTATGAAAGCCGCCCGCCGGTCTGCCGTAGCTTTCTCTGCGGCTGGCGGTTGATGCCGGAACTGGACGCCTCCTGGCGGCCGGATGTGAGCGGGGTGATGCTGCTGCCCGTTCCCGAAGCCCAGATTCCCAAAGCCTATCGCGCCGCCGGTCCCGGCTGGGTCCTGGTGATTTCGGACGCCAAGAAAGCGATCACGCCAAAGCTGGCGCGATTGGCGGCCGGCATGGTGAAACGCCATGCCGCTGTGTTCCTGTCGGTGATGACGCCCCGCATTCAAATGAACGAGCAGCTGGAAGGACCGGTGGCGGCGAACGATCTGGACGGCGTGATGCGCGTTCTCAATCAGGCGCATGACCGTCTCAAACCCGCGGGCACGGGCAAGGGGCTTGGCCGCATCTGGGCGTTGTACCGTGCGCAGGTGGACCGGATGCGCGCCAAGATGGAGCAGCGGCAGTCATGAAAAAACGACCACCCGATCCTCCGTCCAAATCCTGCGGCGCCTGCAATCTCTGCTGCATCGAATTGCCGATCAACACGCCGGAGCTTCAGAAAAAAGCCCAGACGCCCTGTTCGCATCTCACGGACAAAGGCTGCGGCATCTACGCCACGCGCTTTCCCATCTGCCGGCAATTTCTTTGCGGCTGGCGGCTCTTTCCCGAACTGGGGGAAGAATGGCGGCCCGATCTCAGCGGCATCATGATTTTGCAGGTCGCCCAGAAAGATCTTCCGGAAATCTATCGGCCGGCAGGGCATGGGATGCAGTTCCTGATCATGGACGGCAACGAAGCGGCGGTCACGCGCCCGGGCGTCGCCGAATTTGTCGCCGACCAGGTGTCGCGCGGCGTCGCCGTGTATCTGACCGCCAATGCCCCTCGCGCCCTGATCAACGAATATCTGCCGGTCGCCGCGACCGGGAACCTTCCCATCGTCCGGCGGATCATTCTGCATCTTTGCCGCTTGCTGATGACGGCGCGGGCCCAAAAAGGCCTTCTGGCGATGCTGCCTCATTTCTATCGCCTGCATGTGGAAAAACTGCGGGCCGCCACCATAAAATAGCCAGTAAATACAATATATTACGGTAAATCGCGAGGCTTCACAAAAGCGCCGGGCACCCCATATTAAGCGCCGCTCCATCTCGGAGTGGCACAATCTCCGCCTTTGTGATTTTTAGAGACGTGATGAGCGAATTTTCCCGCCAGATCTGGGACATGAAATACCGCTTCAAGGCGGCCGACGGCACGCCCTTGGACCGCGACGTGGCGGACAGCTGGGCGCGGGTCGCGGCCAGTCTTGCCATGGCCGAAGCGCCGGAGCGGCGCATCGCCGTGGCGGGGTCTTTTGCCTCGGCGCTCAAGGACTACAAGTTCCTTCCCGCGGGGCGGATCCTGGCCGGCGCGGGCACGGCCCGCAGCGTCACGCTCTTCAACTGTTTCGTGATGGGCACCATCCCCGATTCCATGGATGGCATCTTCAGCGCCCTGCGCGAGGCCGCGCTCACCCTGCAGCAGGGCGGCGGCATCGGCTACGACTTTTCCAGCCTGCGGCCCAAGGGCGCGCATGTGGCGGGCGTGGCGGCGGACGCGTCGGGGCCTGTCTCTTTCATGGACGTGTGGGATGCGATGTGCCGCACCATCATGAGCGCGGGGGCGCGGCGGGGCGCCATGATGGCGACCCTGGCCTGCGATCATCCCGACATTGAAAGTTTCATCGACGCCAAGCGCACACCCGGCAAGCTGTCCAATTTCAACCTCTCGGTTCTGGTCAGCGACGCCTTCATGCAGGCGGTGGCGGATGATGCCGACTGGCATTTGCAGTTTGAAGGCGAGCGGTACCGCACTTTGAAAGCGCGGGCCTTGTGGGACCGCATCATGCGCTCGACTTACGATTATGCCGAACCCGGCGTGATCTTCATCGACCGCATCAATGAAGAGAACAATCTTTCCTATTGCGAGACCATTCGCGCCACCAATCCCTGCGGCGAGCAGCCCCTGCCGCCTTATGGCGCCTGCCTG
>JAFECO010000118.1 GCA_018242085.1 Pseudomonadota bacterium | reverse complement strand
CAAGGCCAGCAGCAGCAAAAGGCGGAAAAGGAGCAACGGACCGGTCAATCCGCGCGCGGTCCCGGCCATCGTCAAGGCAAGCCATGCCAGTGCCGACAAAAGCGCCGCCAGCGCGGCCGCGCGGCGGCCCAACATTAGAAGGCGGCTTTCCAACGCCAGTTCGGGAATTCTGGCACCCAGGAGCGCCAGCAACGCGGCGCTGCCGAACAGCGCCATCAGGCTCGCCTCGTGCAGCAGCCGCACGAAAATCAGGAGGGCGGTCATGGCCGTACGGTAAAGCGGATGCGCCCTTCCAGGCGCTTGCCTTCATGGCCGGCGGAATGCCAGCTCACCACATAGCGGCCCGGCTCCAGCCGCTCCGGCGTGATGGTGATCAGCTTGCCGCTGACCTTGACCGGTTCGCCATTGAGGTTGCGGCCATCCTTGTCCAGCAAGAGCGCGCCGGAAAAGGCGGGCTCCAATGCTTCGCTGAAAGTGAGCACGATGCGATGCGGCGATCTTACTTTCGCGCCGTTGGCGGGACTGGATTTGATCAGCCGCGCATTGGCCAAGGCGGGCGACGCGACCAGGCAAAGCATCGCGGCGCATGACAGAAATTTCATCGTGGGGATGTCCGAAACGACCCGTTCCTTCTAGACCCGGAGCGGGCCGCCCGCCAGCGCCACATCAGGCCGCGTCGTGGAAGATGATGCCCGTGGTGTAACGCGCGCCGGCCGTCAGCACACTGACCCCATGGCGGTGATTGACGGTGTAGGTGCCGCGGCTGCCTTTGACGGGGCGCTTATGCACGGCGAAGACCACGCCGTCGCCCAGGGTCAGCGGCACCACGCTGGCGCGCGACTGCATGCGCGGGCGCTGTTCGGTCATCACGAATTCGCCGCCCATAAAATCTTCTCCCGGCTGGGACAACAGGATCGCCACCTGCAAGGGGAAGACATGTTCGCCGTAAAGATCCTGATGCAGGCAATTGTAATCGCCGGGCCCGTATTTCAGCAGCAGGGGCGTGGGCCTGCGTTGGCCGGCTTGATGGCAGCGGTCGAGAAAATCCTGATGGCGTTCGGGATAGCGCGTTTCGTCGTCGCGCATCCCGGCCCAGCGATTGGCGATGGGCGCCAGATGGGCATAGAGCGCGGGCCTGAGCCGGGCGATCGGATCGGGCAAAGGATAGGAGAAATATTTGTATTCGCCCCGCCCGAAGCCGTGCCGCGCCATGATCACATGGCTGCGGAAGATTTCCTTGTCGTAGAGGCCGCGCAGGCGGGCCGCCGCCGAAGCATCGATCAGCTTCGGCAGCAGCGCCCAGCCTTGGGCATTCAATCCGTCGGCGGCGCCGGTCCAGTCCTGTTCCGTCAATGCCATGACCGGTCAGGCCGCCTCTTCGCGGGCCAGCAATTCCTGCTTGCGCGCCACGCCCCAGCGATAGCCGGACAGGCCGCCATCGGTCTTCACCACCCGGTGACAGGGAATGGCGATGGCCAGCGAATTGGCGGCGCAGGCCTGGGCCACCGCGCGCACCGCGCTGGGCTTGCCGATCTTCTTGGCGATTTCGGCATAGCTGGCGGTCTTGCCCGCCGGGATCGCGGTCAGCGCCTTCCATACGCGCTGCTGAAATGCCGTGCCGCGAATGTCCAGCGGCAAGTCGAGATCCTTGGCGGGACGTTCGACCAGGCCCACCACCTTGGCCACCAGCTTTTCGAATTTGGCGTCGCCGCCCACCAGGCGCGCCCGGGTGAAGCGATCCTGTAAATCCTGCAGCAGCTTTTCCGGATTGTCGCCCATCAGGATGGCGCAAACACCCTTCTCGCTGGCCGCCACCAAGAGCGCGCCCAAGGATGTCTCGGCGATGGCGAAGCGGATTTCCTCATCGGCGCCGCCGGCGCGGTATTTGCTGGGGGTCATGCCCAGGAGCGATTTCGATTTCTCATAGAAGCGGCTGCCGGAATTGTAACCCGCGTCATAGATCGCCTGGGTGACGCTGGCGCTCTGGCGCAGACCGTCCCGCACCTTCTTGCCGCGATGGGCGGCGGCATAGTCCTTGGGCGTCAGGCCGGTGATCGCCTTGAAGACGCGATGGAAGTGATGCGGGGAAAGGCCGGCCCGCTTGGCCAGGCTGGTCAGGGAGGGCGTCTCTTCGCTGGCGGCGATGCGGCGGGCCGCTTCGGCCACTTTGGCGGCATGGGGCGCCTCGCAGCCCAGATCGGGCTTGCAGCGCTTGCAGGCACGAAAGCCTTCCGCCCTTGCCGCCGCCGGGGTGAGGTGGAAACGGACATTGGCGGGATTGGCCAGCCGCGCCGCGCAAGAGGGACGGCAATAGACCCCGGTGGATTTGACCGAATAGACGAATTGGCCGTCGCTGGCCGTGTCGCGGGCCATCACCTTGGCCCAGCGGGGATCGGATTCGGTTGCGGCTTTTGCCAGCTCGCGGGCTTTGGAATTCTTCATCTCGGATACTCCAGATCATCTGACGCCAATCTGGCAGGAGGGGCGGGGCCTCACACTCCGCTGCTTGCGGTCAAATCGGGCCCTTGAAAGCGCGCCAGGCCAGGAGCCCCCAGCCGGCAATGAAACAGAGCCCGCCAAGGGGCGTGATCGCCCCCAACAGGGGAATGCCGGTCAGGGCCAGCAAATAAAGCGAGCCGGAAAAAAGGACGATGCCGATCATGAACGCGATGGAGGCGGGGCGTGCCGGAACCAGGGCCGCCGCCGCCATCGCCAGGGCATGGTACATGTGATAGCGCGCGCCGGTCTCGAACACGGCCAGGGAATCGGCGTTCAGATGGGCTTTGAGGCCATGCGCGGCGAACGCACCCGCCATGACGGCCAGCGCCCCGTTGATCGCCGCAATTCCGAGCCAAATCCGGTCCATAGCGGCATCATAGACAATCACCGCGACCCTACGGTAGGGGTAGCGAACACAGGCTTTCTTCCCCCGCATGGCGAAGCCATTGGCGGGGGGAAGATGTCTTTCGAGGGTTTATCCCGAGAAAGACAGATGGGGGTCAAAAAGAAAGTTCATGACCGAATTCGCAACGACCACCGACGGCATTCACATCGCCTATGAGCGTTTGGGAGAAGGCCCGCCGGTCGTCCTGGTGCATGGTTTCGCCTCCAGCAAGGAACAGAATTGGAAATCGACCGGCTGGTATGGCTCGCTGGCCGAAGCGGGCTTTTCGGTGCTGGCGATCGACAATCGCGGCCATGGCGAAAGCGACAAGCCGCATGACCCCGCGCTCTATCATCACGACCGCATGGCCGAAGATGTCGCGACCGTGATGGATCAGGCGGGAATCGATGCCGCGCCCTATGTGGGCTATTCGATGGGCGGGCTGATCGGCCTGCGCTTCCTGGCGCATTTTCCCGACCGCGTCACCCGCCTGGCCTTGGGCGGCGTGGGCGAACATTATCTGATCGGTCCGCGCGTGTCGGACCCCGAACGGCGCGCGGCGATCGCCGACGCGCTTCTGACCGACGACAAGGGCGGCATCGCCGACCCCAGGGCGCGGATGTTTCGCGATTTCGCCGATCAGCAAGGCAAGGACCGGCTGGCCCTGGCCGCCTGCATGCGGGCCATGACCGGCCCCCTGCCGCTCGAAGTCCTCAAGTCGCTCGCCAAGCCCATATTGGTGGTCGATGGCGACCAGGACACCGTCGCCGGGCCCTCCGGCCCTCTTGCTGCCATATTTCCCCACGGCTCTGCCGCAATCGTGCCCGGCCGCGACCATATGTCGGCGGTGGGCGCGCGTCCCACCCGCCAGGCGGTGGTGGATTTCCTCAAGCGCTGAAACCGGCGGGCGCCGCGGCGCGTTTCCTTGCCGCGGGCGCCCGGCAGGATATTCCGGAATTTTCCGTCCGCAGCCGGTGCGGACAATCTATCCGTACACGGACAATATATTATCTGTATACGGAGCATTAGATGGATTGTCACGCCTGGATTTGCACAAAAGACGTACGTTTCCGTACTGAAAAAAGCATGGGCTTTTGTCGCAGGCCCGCTAAGTTCTGTTCGTGGAGTCATTCGACTCGCGGGGCGCGCGCCATAAGCAACAAAAGGGATATCCGGCCATGACGATTGAGGCCGGCTTGGAATCCGTCAACGACGCCATGCCTTCGCGGGCGGATGTCTGCAACCGGCTGCTCAACAAGATGCCGGTGTCGGATTTCGCGCTGCTGGCGCCGCATCTGGAATTGGTGAGCCTGAAGGAGCGCCAGGTGCTGGAAGTGCCGGGCCGGCCCATCACCCATGTCTATTTTGTCGAGACCGGCGTGGTGTCGGTGGTGGCCGTCAATGCCGAAGACCACCGCATCGAAGTGGGCGTGATCGGCAAGGAAGGCATGACCGGGGTGCCGCTGGTTTTCGGCGACGACCGGGCCCAGCATTCCGCCTATATGCAGATCGGCGGCAGCGGCCGGCGCATGCCGGCCGCCGCCTTCACGGACGCCCTGCGGCAGAGCACGAGCCTGCGGGCGCTGATGATGAAATCGGCCCAGGCTTTCATGATCCAGACCGCGCATACGGCGCTGGCCAATGGCCGGGCCAAGCTGGAGGAACGGCTGGCGCGCTGGCTCTTGATGGCGCATGACCGGCTGGACAGCGATGCGGTGCCGCTCACCCATGAATTCCTGGCCGTGATGCTGGGGGTGCGGCGGGCCGGCGTTACCGTGGCGCTGCATTCCTTCGAGCGGCGGGGTTTCATCGCGGCGCGGCGGGGGCAGCTGACCCTGATCAACCGGGCAGGGATCGAACAGGTGGCAAACAGCTTTTACGGCATCCCGGAGGCCGAGCTGAAGCGCCTGATGGCGGACACGCCTTAGAACCCCTCGTCAAATACCCCTCGCTTTTGCGGCGTGCGGCATGGGACAAATCCTCATGCTGCCGCCCCGTTTTCTGGACTGGTTCGCCGCCAAGGGCTGGACGCCGCGCGTCCATCAGCTGGCCTTGGTCGAAACCGCGCAGCGCGGTGAAAGCGTGTTGCTGGTGGCGCCTACCGGCGGCGGCAAGACCCTGGCCGGCTTCCTGCCCAGCCTGATCGATCTGGCGGAGCGGCCCAAACGGTCCCGCGCCTCCCGGCTGCACACGCTCTACATTTCGCCCTTGAAGGCGCTGGCGGTGGATGTGGCGCGCAATTTGGAAACGCCCATCGCCGAAATGGAATTGGCCGTGCGCGTGGAAACCCGCACCGGCGATACGCCCGTGGCGCGGCGCCAGCGCCAGCGCCATGCGCCGCCGGATTTTCTGCTCACCACGCCGGAGCAGTTGGCGCTTCTGATCGCCCATCCCCGCGCGCCGCAGCTGTTCGAGCATCTGAACACCGTGGTGCTGGACGAATTGCATGCGCTCTACAATTCCAAGCGGGGAGACTTGTTGGCATTGGGTTTGGCGCGACTGTCGCAGCTGGCGCCGGATCACCGGCGCGTCGGGCTGTCGGCGACGGTGGCCGATCCCAAGCCGCTGCAGCGCTTTCTGCTGCCGCAATCGCGCGAAGGCGAGGCGCTGGCGGACCTGGTGGTGGCCAAGGGCGGCGCCAAGCCCAAGATCGCCATCAGCGCCTCGGATTCCTATGTGCCCTGGGCCGGGCATCTGGCGCGCCATGCCATGCTGGATGTGATGACGGCCATCGGCGAAGCCAGGACGGCCCTGATCTTCGTCAATACCCGCAGCCAGGCCGAGCGCACCTTCCAGGAATTGTGGAAGCTCAACGATGCCAATTGGCCGATCGCGTTGCATCATGGCTCGCTGGCGCCCGAACAGCGCCGCAAGGTCGAAGCGGCGATGGCCAAGGGCGCGCTGCGGGCCGTGGTCTGTACCTCGACCCTGGATCTGGGCATCGACTGGGGCGCAGTCGACAAAGTGATCTGCATCGGGGCGCCCAAGGGCGCCGCCCGGCTGGTGCAGCGGATCGGCCGCGCCAATCACCGGCTGGATGAACCCAGCGCCGCCTTGCTGGTGCCCGCCAACCGGTTCGAAGTCCTGGAATGCAATGCCGCCCGCGACGCGGTGCTGGCGGGCGAGTTGGATGGCGATCGG
>JAFECO010000117.1 GCA_018242085.1 Pseudomonadota bacterium | reverse complement strand
TCCAGGATCGCGAACACCGCCGCCTTGTCGTACGCGCCGCGCTCATGCATGCGCTTGATCTTGTTGCGGGCGCTGACGGGAAAGGCGTCGGCGGGGGCGTCTTTAATCGGGGCGTCGCTCACGGCTCTTGCATCCTTCAAAGGAAGGTGCAGCATGCGCCATGCGATTGGCTCGGAAAAGTACCAATTCTGGTTCCAAATATAGGACCAATTCCCCGGACTGGTCGGCCCTGGTGCCGGTGTTGCCGGGTGCCGGGCCCCGCTCCAAGGCGCTTTATTCGGCCATCCGGCGCCTGATCGAAGCGGGCGCGGTGCCGGGCGGGGCCAAGCTCCCCACCACCCGGGACCTCGCCCGCCGTTTCGGCCTGTCGCGGGCCGCCGCCATCGCCGCTTTCGAAAGCCTGATCGGCGAAGGCTTTGCCGAAGCGCGGGTGGGCGCGGGCACTTTCGTGGCCCATCAAGTGCCGCGCCTGCCCCAGGAAAAATCCAAGCCCGTCCCGCCCGGTCCGGCGGCGCGGGGCGCCCTGCCTTTGCCGGCCCTGCCCCTCACCGTGGGCGTCACCGCGCCCGATCCCCGCACCGCGCGCCTCTTCCGCCAGCTGATGTCGCGCCACCTTGCCCGGCCCGCGCCCGCCTTGTTTCAGTATGGCGATCCGCGCGGCAGCCTGGCGCTGCGCGAAGCCGTCGCCGCCTATTTGCGCGCCGCGCGCGGCGTGCGCTGCGAGGCGCGCCAGATCGTGATCACCGGCGGGGCGCAGCAGGGATTGGATCTTCTGATCCGCGCCGCGATCCGCCCCGGCGATGCGGTATGGATGGAAAATCCCTGCTATCCGATGGCGCACATCGCCTTCAAAGGCGCGGGCGCCAAAGTGGTTGCCGTGCCGGTCGATGAGGAAGGCCTGGATGTGGCGCGCGGCGAAAAACTTTCTCCCCGCGCCAAGGCGGCTTACGTGACGCCGTCGCATCAATTTCCCTTGGGCGTGACCATGACCATGCGCCGCCGCCTGGCGCTGATCGATTGGGCCAGGCGCAACGACGCCTGGATCATCGAAGACGACTACGACAGCGAATTCCGCTATGGCGGCCCGCCCCTCACCGCCTTGCAGGGCATGGACGGCGCGGGCCGCGTCGCGTATGTGGGCACCTTCTCCAAGATCCTGTTTCCGGGATTGCGCACCGGCTATCTGGTGGCGCCGGAAAAGCTGCTGGATGCGGTGTTGGCGGCGCGGGCCCGCAGCGACCGTTTCCCGCCCGCGATCACCGAGGCGCCGCTGGCCGACCTCATCGCCCAAGGCCATTTCGCGGCCCATCTGCGCCGGGTGCGCCGCAGGGTTCAGGCCAATCGCGACATGCTGGTCGGGACGCTGAAGGAACATGCGAAAGGCCGGCTGGAATTCGCCGTGCCCGATCAGGGCCTGCACATGATCGCGAGAACAGCGCGCAGCGACACCGCCATCGCGGCGGCGGCGGCAGAGGCCGGCATCGGCGCGCGGGCGCTGTCGCCCATGTATATCGGCGGCAAGCCGGAACAGGGATTGGTGCTGGGATTTTCCGCCTTCGCGCCGGATGTCATTCGCGACGCGGCGATCCGTCTGTGCGCGCTGCTGTGACTATTGCGCCTGGGCCAAAAGCCGGCCCGTGACGCTCTTATAGACGACGTGGCCGGACTGGATCACCACCACCGCCCGCGCGTTGGGATTGCCCGCGATCTTGAAGACATAGCCGGTGCAGCGGTCGCGCGCCGTCAGGCAATCCTGCACCGCCGGGTCCAGCCGGTCGAAGCCGGTGCTGTTTTCCGGCATGAATTGCTCGATCATCGCCAGATAGGAGAGGCGGTCCGCGCGCGACAGGTCGAAGCCCAGATCCGGCAAGATCGCCGCCGCCGTGACTCCGGCCTCCAGCAGGTCATAGGCGCGCGCCGTGACCTGATAGGGCTGCGCCGCGGGTTCGCCGGAGCCGGTCCGGGCCAGAAGCCCCGCGGCGGCGCCCAGCAGAATGACGATGGCGGCAATGAACGCATAAACACGCATGCCGCAAAAGTAAGCCTTCGCACGGGCCTGCCGCAGCGCGCGTCGCGTTCATGCTTAATCGTAAACCTTATTTTGGCCGCGCGGCCCGGGCGCGGACGCGCCCAATTATTTAATCGGCGCCTCCGGCGCCGGCGGAAAACCGCAAGAACACTTTTCCGGGCCGCGCTCCTAGTGGGAATGGCGGGCAACCGCCTCGGCGACCCTGTCGAAATCCGCATTGCCGCCGGAGATCAGCAACGCCAGATTCTTTCCGGCCAGCTTCCCTGCCAAAAGCGCCGCCAGTGCGGCGGTGCCGCCGGGCTCGACCAGCAATTTCAATTTGAGCGCGGCAAAGGCGACCGCGCGGGACAATTCCTCATCGCTGACCGCGATGCCGGGCGCGAGCAATCCTTCCGCCGCGGCGAAGACGTGATGCCCCGGCACGGGCGACATCAGCGCGTCGGCGATGGAAAGTTTTGCCCCTTGCGATGTGCCCGGCGCCGCCACGCGGGCATGCGCGGCCAGCGACCGGCGCATGCCGTCGAAATTTTCCGGCTCGACGCTGTGCACCGTGGCCGCCGCGCCCGCGCCTTTCAGCGCCAGCGCCACGCCCGTCACCAGCCCGCCGCCGGAACAGGGCGTCGCCACCGCATCCAAAGTCACGCCGAAGCGGGCCGCGTCTTCGGCGATCTCAAGCCCCGCCGTGCCCTGCCCCGCCATGATGCCCGGATCGTCGAACGGCTTGACCAAAGTGGCGCCGCGTTCGTTCACATACTTGGCCGCGATGGCTTCGCGGTCGTCCGCCACCCGGTCATAAGTGACGATCTCGGCGCCATAGGCGCGGGTGCCTTCGATCTTGGCGCGCGGCGCGTCGTCGGGCATCACGATCAAGGCGGGAATGCCGAACAATTGCGCCGCCGCCGCCACGCCCTGGGCATGATTGCCGGAGGAAAACGCCACCACGCCTTTGGCGCGCTCGGCGGGCGGGATCATCAAAATGCGGTTGCAGGCACCCCGGAATTTGAACGAACCGGTGCGCTGCAGGCTTTCCAGTTTCAGGAACACCCGACCGCCGGTCAGCGCGCTCAAGACCGGGCTTTCCACCAGGGGCGTGCGCACCGCGTAAGGGGCGATGCGTTTCGCCGCCGCCAGGATATCCGCGAAACCGGGAACTTCGATCACGGCTTTATTCATAATGGGCCTTCAACGCATCCAGCTCGGCAATCAGGCCGGCGCCGAAATAATACAACAATTCCTCCCGCGCGCCGTCATAAAGACTGGGGCCGTCGCCGCTGCACACCAGGCTGCCATCGGCCGCTTCGCCCGACGCCGTCAGCACGCCCTGCTCGAAAGTCACGGGAAACAGCACGCTCACCATCGGCTTGAAGTGATGGTAGTCCAGCCCCTTCTCCAGGCAATAGCCGTGAATGGCGCAGCCGCGCGCGCCTTCATTGCGGAAAACGCAGGCCCCGTCATGAACTCGCGTGCGCACATGTTCGCCGCCGGGAAATTCCCCGTCCTTGACGATGCCGGCGGTGAACCAGCGATCCTGGGGCTCGGCAATGCGGTCGTGAAAATCCTGCGGCAATGCGATGAGCCGCGCCGCATTGCCCAGATCGACATCCACCCCATGCTCGCAGCAGGCATCGCGGCAGAAGCCGCAATCCATGCAATGGGTGAAATAGCGCAAGCTGAAAATGCTGGGATCGACCGCCCGCAGCACCGGCCCGCCCATCGCGGAGGGATATTCCTCGTCCAACACCAAAATCATTTTTTTTGTCGCGCGGCCGGACGGAAAACCGCTTCGCTCCCTTTGGTCGCTACGCACTTTTCCTGGCCGTCGCTCATGGCGGTCCCGCGCTGACGATGGCCTCAATCAGCGTTCCGTAATCCATTCCCGCCTCTTGCGCCGCCGCCGCGAAGCCCGCGTCCGGCGAAATGCAGGGATTGGTGTTGATCTCCAAAATCAGCGGCACGCCGTCTTCGCCCACCCGAAAATCCACCCGCGCGAAACCGGACAGGGCGAACAGCTTCCACACCTGCTCGCAGGCCGATTTCAGCTTTGCCGCCAGCTCCGGCTCATTGCGCTCCACGCCAAAGGCGCGCACCGTGCCGCGCCAGCCGCTGGAATCCTCTTCCCATTTGGCGTCATAGCCCACGATGCGGGGCTTGCCCGCCGGCCATTGCTCGAAGCGCATCTCCGCCATCGGCAGCACGCGCCCATCCAGCACCGCGATATTGAACTCGCGGCCTTCGACATAGCGTTCCGCGAACCAGCCGCCGCCGAATTTGGCGGCACAGGCGGCGGCGCGGGCCAGAACCTGGGGACCCGCCACCACGCAGCCGTCATCCAGGCCCAGCGAGGCGTCTTCCAAGGCGGATTTGACGATCCATTGCCCGCCATCCAGCCCGGCCCAATTCGGCGGCACCGCCCAGCCCGGCGTGGCCAGGCCCGCCTCGCGCAGCATCGACTTGGTGAGCGGCTTGTCGTTGGTCACCGCCATCGCCCTGGCGCTGACGCCGGTGAAGCGCATGCCGAGATCGGCCAGCATTTGCGGCGCCAGCGGCGCCAGGCGGCCCTGCCCGTCCACGCCTTCGACCAGATTGAAGACGATGTCGGGCGCGGTGCGCGCCAGAAGCTCTTCCAGCTCCGCTTGGCGGAACGGCGCCTGGCTCGTCTTGTGGCCGCGCCGAGAGAGCACCTCCGCCACCGCATCGGCCGCGATCAGCGTGTCCAGCTCTTCGGGCGGCGCATTGTCACCGATGTCGGAGTGAAGAACCAGAATCTTCATGTCAAATGCGGGCCAGGAAGGAATCCAGAAACTTGCCGATCAGTTGGCTGTACGAAATTTTCTGGAAGTCCGCGATGAAGCACAAGTCCGAATAGCCGGGGCGGATGCCCGCCAGCGGATTGACTTCGATGAAGCGGGGCTTGCCGTCCCGGTCCAGCCGGATATCGGCGCGCCCGCCGTCGCGGCAGCGCAGCACCCGCCACGCCGCCAGCGCCACCTGGGCGGCGGCGCGCGCATCGGCATCATCCACCGGCACGATGTCGAGCTTGCCTTCCCAATCCGACTTGTTCTCATAGCCATAGGCCTGGCCGACATATTGCGCGGTGGGCACGATCTCGATCACACCCAGCACCGATGCGGTTTCGCCCGTGCCGGTGATGCCCACGGTGAATTCGCGGCCGGGCAAGAATTCCTCCACCAGCACGGGCTGGCGGAATTGCGCCAACAACTCCCGCGCCACCCCGGCCAGCGCCGCCGCATCTTCGACCTTTGAGCGGGCATTGACGCCCTTGCCGGAGCCTTCGGACACCGGCTTGAGAAACAGGGGAAAGGGCAAATCCACTTTGGCGATATCGGCTTCGCTTTCGATCAGTGCGAAAGCCGCCGTGGGCACGCCCGCATCGCGCAGCACACGCTTGGTCATCGCCTTGTCGAGACACAGCGCCAAGGTCAGCGGATCGGAAAACACGTACGGAATGTCATAGGCTTCCAAGAGCGCGGGCACCTGGGCCTCGCGCGACACGCCTTTGAGGCCCTCGCAGATGTTGAACACCGCATCCCAGCGCGCACCCGCCGCCAGCTTTTTCGTCAAAGCTCGCACGCCGCCGATCCGCTCCGGCACATGCCCCAGCGCCGTCAAGGCATCGCAGATCGCGGCGATGGTTTCCTCGGCGTCGAATTCGGCGGTTTCTTCCTCGCCATAGCCCATGGCGCGGTAATCGCTGCGCAGGTCATAGGTGACCCCGAACCGCATCAGCGTCCCAGCGTGCCGTTCGGGTCCGGGTATTTATAAACCTCGCCTTCGAAATTCCTGAGCAGCAGGAAATCGCCGTCGCGGCCCGCCACCGGATCAGGCGCCAGCTGGATCTTGCCGCCGCCGCCCGGCGCGTCGATCACGAAGATGGGCGTGGCATAGCCGGTGGTATGGCCGCGCAGTGCCTTGATGATCTCCAGCCCCTTGTCCACCCCGGTGCGGAAATGCGCCGAGCCCCGGATGGGATCGCATTGATAGAG
>JAFECO010000116.1 GCA_018242085.1 Pseudomonadota bacterium | reverse complement strand
CCTTCCCGGCTTTGGTGCGCAAGGGCTCGCGGCTCAACCAGCTGCGCATCCGCCATGGTTCGCCGCAATTCAGCGACACGCAGCTGCGCCGGCTTCATGCCGACGCACCCCTGGTGGATTGCGATCCGGATATCGAGAACGGCCTTGGCCTTTCCATCGACCTGAAGGGACTTGCTTCCGGAGGAAGCCGCCGCATCGGCTGGCGCGCCAAGCGCCATACCGGTCTGATCGATGTCGACCGGCCGGGTGTGCTCGATCCTTATCAATTCTGGGATTCCATCGAAGCCAACGCGGCCGGTCATCTGGTGCTGGACCCCGATGAATTTTACATCCTTGCCAGCCGCGAACGCGTCGCAATTCCACTCGATCACGCCGCCGAGATGGTGCCGTTCGATCCCTTGGTGGGCGAATTCCGCGTTCATTATGCGGGCTTCTTCGATCCGGGTTTCGGCTTTTCTCCCGGCCAGGCGCCGTCCGCACGCGCGGTCCTGGAAGTGCGCTCGCGCGAAGTACCCTTTATTTTAGAGCATGGGCAGACCATCGGGCGGCTGGTGTTCGAGCGACTCACCGATCCACCGCCGGAAGCGTATGGCGCCGGGCTGGGCTCGAACTATCAAGGCCAGGATCTGAAACTGTCCAAACATTTCAGGGCGCCCTGATTATTGCCGCGCACAGGAACCGCTGCGCGGATTTTGTTGCTAAAAATCCACAGAGCATTGCCAAAAGCACAGGCCAGCCCCGCTTACCTGTTGCGTCTTGGTAATCCTACGGCACAGTAACGCCACTCGCGGATGGACGGTTTGGGGAAACCCCGCGAGCGTTTGGTTCCGTTAATTTGGGGATTGGAGCCAAGGGTCCGTTTTGAAGGGGGCAGTGTGAGGCGGCTACGGCGCGAAAGCAGCCGGCCGCCTCATGTTTTTGGCTCGCAGCAAAAACCGCTGCACACTTTTCCCGGAACCGCTTCATGATCCTAAAAACCGAACGGCTCAACCTGCGCCCGCTGCGCGCGGCGGATGCGCCCGCCCTTTTCGCCATCCTGGGCGATCCCGAAGCGATGAAATTCTGGGACCGCCCCGCCATCGCCCGCACCGCCACCGCCGCGGAGATCGTCGCCAGCCAGCTCTCGGCGATGGAGGATGGCCACTTTCTCTATTGGACCGTCTGGCGCGGCGATGACGCCATCGGCAGCGTCGATCTCAGTGCCCTGGATTTCAATCACAGGCGGGGCGAAATCGGCTTTTTGTTCCGCCGCGATCAGTGGGGCCAAGGCTATGGCCGCGAAGCGATGGGCGCGCTGATCCAGCACGCGTTCCATCAGCTCAAGCTGGAGCGGCTGGAAGCCAAGGTTCATGCCGCCAACATGCCCGCCAAGAAACTGCTGGGATTGCTGGGCTTCACGCCCGAAGGACGGCTCAGCGGATATGTGCGGCGCGACGGGATCCGTCACGATGTCGATATTTTCGGCCTTTTGAACCGGTCCAGCAGCCAGAACGGCGCGTAATAAACCGCGACCGAAACGAGGCCGATCGCCACCAGCTCGCCGATATACCAGGGCCATGGCGCCAGGAAGGTCAGCAGGCTGACATGATCGCCCTTGCCGCGCAGGAAACCGTAATTGGTGCCCAGCGCATAATCGGCGATGCCCGCGGCGGCGGCATATATCAGCGTCGCCAAAATCACCCGCGGCAGGGATGACATCAGCGGCCGCATCCGGCTTCCCCACGTCATGTACAAAAGTGCCGCGATCAGCCCCGCATGGTCGAGCATGAAAAGCAGGAACTGCGGATCCGGAAACCCGCTGGGCAGATCCGGAGTCGTCACGGCCTGCAGGGTGCCGCCCAAGCCCCAGAAATATCCCAGCTCATAGGCGCGCTGGCTGCGGGTGAGAAGCGCGGCGATCAGCGCGGCTTGCGCCCAATCGCACAAATTCAGCGGCAAGGCGTTTCCCGGCGCCAGCCAGCCCCGATGCCACAACATCGCATACCAGCCCAGCCAGCCGGCGATCAGCAGCGTCGCCAGGCCCATGCGCACGCCATAATCGCGCGATGCATTTGGCCGTACCCACAAGGCCAGCAGCAGCGGAACCGCCACGCTCAAAGCCAGCGCGCTCAGATGCGCAGGGCCGAACAGGATGAAACGCGGCGCCAAATCCGTCGCGCTATTGCGGCATGTGCAGGGTCATCAGCACCAGCGGGCCACCCTTGACGGCGGTGATCTGATGCGGCGTTCCGTGCGGCACCAGGACGAAATCGCCTTTTGCCACCGCGATGTCCTTGCCGCCGCTGATCCCCAGCGCCGACGGGCTGGCCGGTTTGGGATTGATCATCTGCCCGCCCATGGTGATGGCGCCCGCCCCTTCGATCACCACCATCAACTCATTCTCCGTGTCGTGGATGGCTGCGGGTCCGGGAATCGGACGATATTCCAGATTGGCATGATAATTGGCCAACGACAGGATCGGCTCGACGGTGGTTGGCGCATCGCCCTTGCGATCGGCCTTGGCCTTGGCGATCAGCTGCTGCACCTCGGCGGAGGATGCGAAGGTTTTCACTTGCGCCATGGATTGTGCGGCAATCGGCGTGGCCGCCGCCGCCAAAACAGCGACGGCAAAGAAAGACGCGCGCAAGAGCATGAATTTTCCCCGGAAAATTTCACCGCAGCGTAGCGGGCCGGGCGAGCACCCCGCAATGCAGGGCCAGGCGTCGTGCCGGTGGGGAGAATCGGTCGGCGCCGGCGTGACCCAACACGGTCACAAATGGCATCGCGCAGGAACCGGACGACAGGAATTCGGATAAAGCCGATCATCGATGCATGCGATCAAAGTCATCGCGGAGGGAAGCTTCGGGATCGGACGGAAAATCCCGCGCACATCGCGGCGCACAATTTTTCCAACCCTGCCCTGTTTGCATTCTGAAAAAGGAAATTGCGGCATAGCCGTTTTGCTAAGGATTTCGGGGGATCCGGGGGGCAATTCCGGCGCAAACATTCGCGCAGACGAACAGGCATGGAACGTGTGCAATGCAACATGACAAATCGCGACAAATTCGAGTGCCGGGAAACGAGAAGATAAATCCAATTTTCCAACTTTTATCCAAGCCTGATTGTCCATGCCTTTTGCAGTGCAAAAAGCACTTCATCGCCTTCCGTGACGGTATGAACGAAGCTATAGTGATAATTCATCGGCCATTTGGGGGATGTGGCGGAAACGGCAACGAATGCCTATCCGCCCTCCATGTGCGCAGCAAAAAACGGGGAGGTAACTTTTGGAACAGGCTATGAAAACAGACTTCAATCGTCGTTCATTTTTGAGGAATGCGGGCATCGGCAGCGGCGTTCTTGCGCTGGGCCCCTTGGCCGCCTCTCTCGCAACCAGCACGACCGCCGCCGCAGCAGGTGCCGGATCGGCCGCGTTCGACACGATCGCCAATCGCGTCGGTCATGACAGCGTGAAGTGGGACGGTGCGCTTCGCAACGAGAAGATCGATCATGTCGTTGCCGGCATGGGCATCGCGGACATGGACTTCAAGGCCGCGCCCGCCATCACCGCGGCGCTGCGCAAGGCCGTCCAGTACGACAACTGGGGCTATATCGACATGGGCCAGCCCAGCCGCAAGGCCTGGCTCAAGAGCATCGTGGACTGGAACCATAAGCGTTATGGCATCACCGCCATGAACGAAGGCAATATGGGCATCACCACGGGCGTGCATGCCGGCATTCTCGCCACCATGGCCGCCTACAGCCCCGCCGGCAGCAAGGTGCTGCTCGCGACGCCGATCTATAACGGCTTCTATGGCGACATTCGCGCCACCAAGACGGTTGCGAATGAAAGCCTGATGAAGATGGTCAATGGCCGCTGGGAAATCGACTGGGCGGACTTCGAGGCCAAGGCCGCGATGCCCGACACCAAGATTTCGATCCTTTGCAATCCGCAAAATCCGGTCGGCCGCGCCTGGACGCGTGAGGAACTCACCCGTTACGGCGAAATCTGCCTCAAGCACAACGTCCTGGTGCTAGCGGATGAAATCCATTGCGACTTCATCAGCAAGGGCCAGAAGTACATTCCGTTCGCCAGCCTGGACAATAAGGCGATCGTGGACAACTCGATCACTTACAAGTCGGTCTCCAAGAGCTTCTCGCTGGCCGGCATGAAGTGCGCGTGGTTCTTCACCACCAATCCGGAAGTGTACAAGGCGACCGTGTTCCACAACCATGCCGACCTCAACACGCTCGGCATGTATGCGGCGGAAGCGGCCTATGCCGGCGGCGAAGGCTGGCTGAATGATTGCGTGGCCTATATCAGCGACAATCATGATTTCGCCAACGCCTACATCAAGAAGAACATTCCGATGATCAAGGTCGGCAATGCTCCGGAAGGCACCTATCTGCAGTGGATCGACGTCACCGCGATCGCTGACAAGATCGGCGCCAAGAAGATGGCCGACGACGCCAACCAGGCGGCGAAGGAGGCGGCATCGAAGATGGGCACGGATTATTCCGGCCGTCAGGCGATGGGCGAAGTCCGCATGCAGACCCCGGAAGACATGGTCCAGCACTGGCTGGCGAAGAACGCCTTCGTCCAGCTCAATGCCGGCACCACCTATGGCCTGGGCGGCGCCAACCATATGCGCATGAACATCGCCACGTCGCGCAAGACGCTCAAGGCTGCTCTCGACAGCATTGCGGCGGCGACGAAGAAGATCTCTGCCTGATATCAGGCGGCTCTTCGGGGCCGCATGACATGCAAGACCGGCCCGGACATCCGTCCGGGCCGGTTTTTCTTTGCGCCAACATCGCGTGGATACGCCCCGATACCGGCAGTTCGGCTTTCGTGCATAGAGGGAAGCGCGTATGATGCAAAAGGGCCTGGGCCGATTGCCGCGGCATTCAATTCCATCGAGGGGAACGCAAGACATGAGAAAATTATTGGCATGCGCCATTCTGATGGCCGGATTGGTAGGGATATCCGCTGGCGCAATGGCGCAGGAATTGCCGATCCCAGGCGTTGATCCCGCAAGGGATCAGCCGGGCGCGCATGAATATCCCGATCCCAACCTGACCTACAAATTCGTCTTCGACCTCGCCAATGGCCCGGACAGCCCGGACAAGGTCAATCCCGGTTTGCGCGGCGTGGCGCAATTCATCAACACGCTGGCGAAATACAATGTGCCCGCCAGCCATCGCCAGCTCGTGGTCGTGTTCCACCAGAAGAGCACCCCCGCCATCCTGATGAGCGACGAATATAAGAAGCGCAACAATGGGGTGGACAATCCCAACATCGCGCTCATCCAAGCCATGAAAAAGGCCGGCGTGGATTTCCGCGTCTGCGGCCAAGCGGTTCTGGGCATGAAGATCGACCATAAGACCATTCTGCCGGAAGTGCAGGTCGATCTGTGGGCCGGCATGACCATCCCCAACATGATGATGCGGGGCTATCAGCGCCTGGGCGACTGACGCGCGGCGGATCGATCAAGGGCGCGCGGGATCGCCTGCGCGCCCTTTTTCATGCCCCGGCGCCCGCACGACGCAACCAATTCCCGATCTTCTGTTGCGCCGCAACCAAGGCGGACCGCGCGAAATCTTGCGCGCCCTCGAAAATGTCTAGACATATTGGCAAATGTCTAGACATATTAGACACGGCCATCCGCCGGATGACGTCTTGGGGAGATGCAGATGAAAGCGCGGAATATCCTTGCGGCGATCTTGTGCGCCGCGGCCACCGGCACGGCGTCGGCGCAGAATATGCCCGCGACACCGGAGGCGCCGGCCGCGGCGCAAAGCGCTCCTTCGGCAGCCACGCCGGCCTATCGCGTCATCATGGAAGCCAATGTCAGGGTGCCCATGCGCGACGGCATCACGCTTGCCACCGACATCTATCGCCCTGAGGCGCCGGGAAAATTCCCCGCCATCCTGGTGCGCACGCCCTATAACCGCGCCGGCGGCAACGCCCAGCCGCCCGGCGGCGCCAAATGGTGGGCGGAGCAAGGCTATATCGTCATCCTGCAGGACGCGCGCGGCACCTACGATTCCGACGGCACCTTCTACGCCTTCAAAAACGA
>JAFECO010000115.1 GCA_018242085.1 Pseudomonadota bacterium | reverse complement strand
GGATCGTGGCGGTCTCGGTGATCTCGATCAACGCGCGGCGCGCCAGCTTGCGCCGTTTGGCCAGGATGCCCGCGAGCAGGCCGAAGCTGGACGGCGAATCGATGGTGGCGCCGGAGATATTGAAGGCGATGTGTGCGTCGGGACGCTCCTCCAGGACCGACAGGATCTTGTTGGCCACCGCCAGATCGAAGCTGTTGACCACGCCCATGGCCTCGATGAATTTCACCGTCGCGCCGGTGCCTTCCGGATTGTCGAACCGCGCCAGCGCCTCGTAATGCGAGACCTTGCCGGTCTTCAGATCGCAGATCGGCTGATAGGCAAGCGCGAACGCGCCCGCCCCAAGCGCCCGTATCGTCTCGTTCAAGCGCTTTTGGGTGTCGGTGACGATTTCCGCGAACATCGCGCCCAGATCGCCGGCTTTGCCGCCGAAGCGCTTCTTTTCCGTGAATTGATCGATGGCGTAACGAAGCGACAGCAGACGCTGCTCCGGCGACAGATCCGCGCCTTCGAGCGACAGCCGCGCCTGGTTGATTTTGGGCGCCGGCAGATCCGCGCCCGCAAAGACGTCCGCGATGCGCTGCGACAGGCCGAGGTCGCCCAAGGTCGCGGGGGCCAGCGCGCCGAAACTATTCTCGGAAATCCGGCCCGCCGCCGTGGCGCCCGAAGCCGCCAGCGACTCGCCGATCTGGCGCAGCAGGTGATGCGACTTTTCCGGCGGCAAGGAGGCGCACAAGCCGGACAGCGCCGGCACATCGAGCAAGGTGAGGGCTTCGTTTGCGCCCGCGTCTCCGGCTTTTTTCAGGAATGCGTCGCGCGCGTGAAGGCCGGTGTCCTCGTCCTTCGCCGGCGCGGCCTGGGCCGGTTTGCGCCGCGCCAGGGTGCAGGAGATATTGGCGCCATTCTCCGCCAGCGAAAACATGGAGACATCGGCATTGGCCCCGCTCGCCAGTTCGAGGTCGAACGGGCCCACGCGCTTTCCTTGGCTGAGGCCATTGGCCAGGGTGTTGAACTTGGCGGCATCGGCGGCGCGAAACAGCGCCGCGGCGGGCTTGCCGATCAGGGTCTCCGCGCGCTCCTCCACCAGATCCTTTGCGGCCCCGGCAGCGAAGATCACGGTGCCGGACCGGTCCACCTCGAACAGGAAATCGGCATTGGCGAAGGCAAAGCCCAACAAACGCGCGGGGAGAGACATCGGCAAAATCGCGAAAACGTCGAGCGCCTTGATAGTCGAAAGACATTTACCGCGGGTTAAACAGGCCATCTTCCCGTTTGAGGAACTTCCCGAAATTGCCTAGCTTCCGGGAAAGGGAGCGCAACCATGATGCGATGGACTTTGGGACTGGTTCTTCTGGCTTTGCCCGCCCTGACCGCGCCCGCCTGGGCCGATTGCGCGGTGAAGCCCCCGGCCGGCCTTGTTTCCCAGGGATCGTTGACCGTCGGCTCCAACATGTCCACGCCGCCGCAAATGTATATCGACAAGGGCCAGCCCGCCGGTTTCGAGATCGACCTGGCGCGGGCCATCGCGGGCACCATGTGCCTCAAGCCCCAATTGGTGAACATCGCCTTTGGCGGCCTTTTCCCCGGCCTGGTGGCGAGAAAGTTCGACTACATCACATCGGGCCTGGGCATCACGCCCCAGCGCGAGCAGGTGTTCGATTTCGTGCCCTATCTGGCGGGCGGCATCCAGCTGGTGGTGCGCAAGGACAGCGGATTGAAATTCAAGGACGAGACGCAATTGTGCGGCCACAGCGTCGCCACCATTTCCGGCACCACCCAGGCCAAGGCCATCGAGCGGGTCAACCAGACGCTCTGCAAGTCCGGGCAGAAGATCGACCTCAAATATTTTCCCAGCTTCAACGACGCGGTGATGCAGCTGCGCAAGAAATCCGCCGATGTCGCCTTCGTGGACTGGTCTTTCGCCGCCTATGTCACCAATCTGATGCCGGAACTGGCGCTGGGCAGCCCGATCATTTCCGGCCGCCCGGAAGTGCCTCGCAACAAGCTGGGCATGGCGATCCGCAAGGGCGACAAGCCCATGCATGACGCGGTGAGCGCCGCCATGGCGGTGCTGCAGAAGAATGGCGAATACGACAAGATCCTGGCCAAATGGCATCTGGAGAATGGCGACATCCGCAAGCCGATACGTTAGCCGGGGGGCATCATGGTTTTCGACAGCAGCGCGTTTTTCGAGACGCTGTTCTCCAGCACTTTCATCGTCCCGGCCCTGACCACCCTGGGCATCACCTTTGTGGCGATGGCGCTGGCGATCATTCTGGGTTTTGGCGGCGCGCTGGCCGCCCTGTCGCGCCATCGCGCGTTGCGCTGGCTGGCCCAGGGCTATCTGGGATTCTTTCGCGGCGTGCCGGTCCTGGTCCAGATCGTGTTCTGGTACAATGCCCTGCCCGTCCTCACCGACAACGCCATCAATCTTCCCGCCCTGATCGCGGGCACCATCGCGCTGGGACTGAATGAAGGCGCCTATATGACCGAGATCATCCGTTCCGGCCTGATCTCGGTCGATCCGGGCCAGCGCGAAGCCGCCCGTGCCTTGGGCATGACCAAGGCCAAGGCGATGCGCCGCATCGTGATGCCCCAGGCGCTGAAGGTGATCATCCCGCCCACCGGCAACCAGTTCATCGCCATGCTGAAGACCACGTCTTTGCTCTTCGCCATCGCGGTGCCGGAAATCTTCTCCACCGGCACCAACATCTACAGCCAGAATTTCAAATATTTCGAAGTGCTGTTCGTGGTCAGCATCTGGTATCTGGCGCTGACCGCGCTTCTCACCGCGCTGCAGAAAATGATCGAGCGCCGCTTCGCCGCCCGCCCGCGCCGCAATACCGCCATCCTGGCCCAGGAGCATGGCTGATGGCGTTGGTCGAAATCAAGAACGTCCATAAGCGTTTCGGCGATCTGGAGGTGCTGAAGGGCGTCTCGCTCAATGTCGAAGCGGGCGAAGTGGTGGTGCTTCTGGGCGCCAGCGGCAGCGGCAAGACCACGCTCCTGCGCTGCATCAACCATCTGGAGACTATTCACGATGGCGAGATCAAGGTCGCCGGCGAGCTGGTGGGCTATACGCGGGACAAGGACGGCAAGCTGCGCGAGGAGAAGGACGCCGTCACCTCGGCCAAGCGCGCCCGCATCGGCATGGTGTTCCAGCGCTTCAATCTCTTCGCCCATCTGACGGCGCTGGAGAATGTCACCGAAGCCCCCGTGCAGGTCCTGCGCGTGCCGCCGGCCGAAGCACGCAAACGGGCGCTCGATCTTCTCGCCAGCGTGGGTCTGAAGGACAAGGCCGATCACTATCCCCATGAACTCTCCGGCGGCCAGCAGCAGCGGGTCGCCATCGCCCGGGCCTTGGCGATGGAGCCCCGCCTGATGCTGTTCGACGAACCCACCTCGGCGCTCGATCCCGAACTGGTGGGCGAAGTGCTGGAGACCATGCGCCGCCTGGCCGCGTCCGGCATGACCATGATCGTGGTGACGCATGAAATGTCGTTCGCCCGCGACGTCGCGGACCGGGTGGTCATGATGGCCGACGGCCAGGTGATCGAGGAAGGCCCGCCCGCGCAGCTCTTTTCCGCGCCCAGCCATCCGCGCACCAAAGCCTTTCTGGCCCGCATTCTGTGAGCGATCCCATGTCCGATACTTTGTCCCAGCCCAGCGTCCTGCCCGCCGATCCTTCCTGGTGGTTCGCCGATGCCATGGCGCAGGAAGCAGGCTTGCCGCCTCCCGTGCCCCTCACCGGCGAGATCACGGCCGATGTCGCCATTGTCGGCGGCGGCTATACGGGTTTGTGGACGGCGCTGGCCTTGAAAGCGCGCAAGCCCTCGCTGTCCATCGCGCTGATCGAAGCCAGGCTGTGCGGATCGGGCGCCAGCGGCAAAAGCGGCGCCAAGGTGCATGGCTATTGGGCGTCGTTGGCGGGCATGTCCCAATCCATCGGCGAGGATGCGGCGCTGGCGGTGGCCCGTGCCGGAACGGTGGCGCAGGACGCCATCCGCGCCTTCGCCACCGCGCCGGGCCGTGACGTGTGGTGGCGCGAGGCGGGCAATATCCGCGTCTCCGCCTCGCCCGCGCAGGACGCCAAGATCGCAGGTTATGTCGATACCGCCCGGCGCCTGGGCGTGCCGGACAGCGCGCGCCCGCTTTCCGCCGCCGAAGTCGCGGGCTATTGCCGTTCGCCCGCCTTCCGCGCCGGCGTGTTCCTGCAGGAAGGCGCCAATGTCCATGCCGCGCGCCTCGCCCGCGCCTTGCGCCGGGCCGCCATCGATGCCGGCGTGATGCTGTATGAAAACACGCCCATGACTGGGCTGGATAAGGGCACTCCCAACCGGGTGCGCACTCCCAAGGGCCAGATCATTGCCCGCGAAGTGGTCCTGGCCACCAATGTCGATCTGGCCCGCGAGCGCTTGATCAAGCCGCATGTCACGGTCTTTTCCAGCTTCGCGCTGATGACCGAACCGGCGCCGGAGAAACTGGCGGCGATGGGCTGGACGGGCGACCAGGGCATCTCGGACATGCGCATGTTCGTGCATTATTTCCGCAAGACCATCGACGGGCGGGTGCTGATGGGCTCCGGCTCCGGTCCCATCAGCTATGACGGCGACACCGCATCGCCGCGCCTCACCCAGGACAGTGCCAGCGCCTTGCGCGCCGAGCGGGGCCTGCGCCGCCTGTTGCCCGGTTTGAACGATGTGAAGGTGGCGAAAGCCTGGGGCGGCGCCATCGATATTTCCGCCGACCGCCTGCCCTTCTTCAAGACCATGCCGGGCACCCGCGTGCATTACGCCTGCGGCTATTCCGGTCATGGCGTCAATCCGACTTACATCGGCGGCCAGTGCCTGGCCTCGCTGGTGCTGGACGAAAAGGACATGTGGTCCAGCCTGCCGCTCTGCACCCGCGACGTCCCCAACCTGCCGCTGGAACCGTTCCGCTATTATGGCGGCCGCGCCATCCGCCGCGCCGTGCTGGCTTGCGAAGATGCGGAGGAACGCAATCGGCCCGCACCCGTCATCGCCAGCATGGTCGCCGCCATTCCACGCGTCTTCGGCCTTAAGATCGGCACGCGCTGACGAAAGGAGCGCCTTGACCAAGATCGCGGCGTTCCGGCGGAGAAAGAAGAGCGGATTCATGTCCGGCGGGCTTTGGAAATTGGCGGGCATCGGCGTCGCCGCCGGCATCGCGATCGGGCTGGCGCTTCCGTATCTGCCGCCCTTGCCGCAGGTGATGGAATATGCGCCGTCCCTGCCTTCGCAGGAACGCGGATCAGCCCAGTTCCGTCTTTGCTTTGTCGGTGGCGGGTTCAATTGCGTGGTGGACGGCGATACATTCTGGATGAATGGCGAAAGAGTCCGCGTCGCCGACATCGACGCGCCGGAAACCCATCCGCCGCGCTGCGCGGCTGAAGCCGATTTGGGCCAGCGCGCCACCTTGCGGCTGCAAGAATTGTTGAATGATGGTCCCCTGGAACTCGAAGCGATAGACCGGGACCGCGATCAATATGGCCGCAAGCTGCGCATCGTGACCCGCAATGGCGAGTCGCTGGGCCAGCGGCTGGTGCAGGAAGGTCTGGCGCGCAATTGGACAGGCTCGCGTCAACCCTGGTGTTGAAAAAGGCCGCCGCCGGATCGCCCAGCAGCGGCACTCTACATTACGCCTTGCGGATCAGGCCCAACTGGGTGAGCGCGGTAACGCCGTCATCCAGCCCGATCTCCGACACGATCCTGCCATTCACCACTTTGAGCACCGTGGTGCCGGTGAAATGCATCTTGCGGCCGGTATTGGCGGGCAAGGAGCCCATCAGGAAATCGCCGAAGGCCGGGCCCTTATGCGTGCCGCCGCCTTCCCATTGGCCCACCACATAATCGCCTTCCGCGATCAGGTCGGCAGTGCCCCAGAAATTCAGGTCGGGAAACGCGGCGCGGAAATCCGTCATGAAAGCCTTGATGCCGTCATGGCCCCGGCGTGGTTCGTGCAGCGAATATTGCAGCAGCATGTCCGGCGCCGCGATGGCATCGACCACCGAAAGGTCGCAGGTCTTGCCCCAGAATTGCGTGAACCAGCGGCCCACAATGGCTTTGTTGTCGTCCTGTTTGCTCATGCGATGTCTTCCCTTGTTGA
>JAFECO010000114.1 GCA_018242085.1 Pseudomonadota bacterium | reverse complement strand
GGCGCCAAGAGCAGCGTGTAAGCGAAGATATGGCGGCGGGTCGACGTCTTGCCCCTCACCACCGGCAGCATCGGCACTCCGGCACGGGCATAATCCTCGCAGCGCCAGAGCGACAACGCCCAGAAATGCGGCGGCGTCCACATGAAGATGATCGCCACCAGCACGATGGGCGCCAGGCTCAAGGACCCCGTCACCGCGGCCCAGCCGATAGCCGGCGGCAGCGCGCCCGCCAGGCCGCCAATCACGATGTTCTGGGGCGTGCGGCGCTTGAGGCCCAGCGTATAGACCACGACATAAAAGAAGACGGTGAAGGCCAGAAGGCCCGCCGCCAGCGTGTTCGCGAACAGCCACATGGTGGCGACCGACATCGCCGCGATGGCCCAGCCGAAAGTCATCGCATCGCCGCGCGCGACATGCCCCATCGGAATGGGCCGCGTGGCGGTGCGGGCCATGATCACGTCGATATCGGCGTCATAGGCCATGTTGAGGGCGCCGCTCGCCCCCGCCGCCAAGGCGATGCAGAGCAGCGCCGTGAACGCGGTCAAAAGATGCACATGGCCGGGCGCGACGATGATCCCCGCCAGCCCCGTGAACACGACAAGAGACATCACGCGCGGCTTGAGCAGCGCGAAGAAGTCTCCCACGGTCGTGACGCGGGGATAGCTGAGTGTGTCGTCGATAACGGCCATCCTTAAGCCCGTGATCCTTTAGTGAATATGCGGCAGTTCGTTGAACTGATGGAACGGCGGCGGCGACGGCAGCGTCCATTCCAGGGTGGTGGCGCCCACGCCCCAGGGATTGTCCGCGGCCTTGCGCTTGGCCATGAAAGCTTCGGTCACCATGGCGAGGAACACCAGGACGCCGAACCCGGCGATGAAGGCGCCGACCGACGAGATGTAATTCCAGCCGGCAAAGGCGTCCGGATAGTCCGCATAGCGGCGCGGCATGCCGGCCAGACCCAGGAAGTGCATGGGGAAGAAGGCCAGGTTCACGCCCACGAACGTGATCCAGAAATGCAGCTTGCCCAAGGTCTCGTTGTACATATAGCCGGTGAATTTCGGGAACCAGAAATAGAAGCCCGCAAAGATCGCGAACACCGCGCCCAGCGACAGCACATAGTGGAAGTGCGCCACGACGTAATAAGTGTCCTGCATCACCACATCGACGCCGGCATTGGCCAAGACCACGCCGGTCACGCCGCCGACGGTGAAGAGGAAGACAAAGCCGATCGCCCAGAGCATGGGGGTCTTGAACTCGATCGAGCCGCCCCACATCGTCGCGATCCAGCTGAACACCTTGATGCCGGTGGGCACCGCGATGACCATGGTGGCGAAGACGAAATAGGCCTTGGTGTCGACCGACAGGCCCACCGTGTACATGTGGTGCGCCCAGACCAGGAAGCCGATGAAGCCGATCGCGACCATGGCGTAGGCCATGCCGAGATAGCCGAAGATCGGACGCTTGGAGAAGGTGCCGATGATGTGGCTGATCATGCCGAAGCCGGGCAGGATCAGGATGTACACTTCCGGGTGGCCGAAGAACCAGAACAGGTGCTGGTACAGGATCGGGTCGCCGCCGCCGGCCGGGTTGAAGAAGCTGGTGCCGAAATGACGGTCGGTGAGCAGCATGGTGATGGCGCCCGCCAGAACCGGCAGCGACAAGAGCAGCAGGAACACGGTGACCAGGATCGACCACACGAACAGCGGCATCTTGTGCAGGGTCATGCCCGGCGCGCGCATGTTGAAGATGGTGGTGATGAAGTTGATGGCGCCCAGGATCGAGGACGCGCCCGCGATATGCAGCGAGAAGATCGCCAGATCCATCGCCGGTCCGGGTGAGCCGTACGTCGAAAGCGGGGCATAGATGGTCCAGCCGCCGCCCACGCCGATGCCGCCGGAATCGCCTTCCACGAACATGCTCATCACCAGGAGCGCGAAGCTGAAGGGGAGCAGCCAGAAGGAGATGTTGTTCATGCGCGGGAACGCCATGTCAGGCGCGCCGATCATCAGGGGCACCAGCCAGTTGCCGAACCCGCCGATCATCGCCGGCATGATCATGAAGAACACCATGACCAAGCCATGGCCGGTGACGAACACGTTGAACTCGTGCGGCTCCTTGAACACCTGCAGGCCGGGATACATCAGTTCGGCGCGCATCATCATGGAGAAGAAGCCGCCGATAATGCCCGCGCAGACCGCAAAGATAAGGTACATCGTGCCGATGTCCTTATGATTGGTCGAATAGACGTAACGCCGCCAGCCGGTGGGATGGTGGCCATGGTCATCGAAGTGGCGGTCGCCGTGCTGGTCGAAAGCGAGATCGGTCATGACTTAGTTCTTCCTAATTCGCTGCGACGTGAATGTTGGTGTCGAGAGCGGCAAACTTCTTCTTCGCGGAGGCGAGCCATTCGGCATATTCGGCGTCGCTCACCACATGCACTTCGATCGGCATATAGGCGTGGCGGGCGCCGCACAGTTCCGAACACTGGCCGTAATAGACGCCGGTGCGTTCGGCCTTGAACCAGGTGTGGTTGATGCGGCCCGGCACGGCGTCCATCTTCACGCCCATTTCGGGCAGCGCCCAGGAATGGATCACATCGGCGCCGGTGGTTTCGACCTCGATCACCTTGCCGACCGGGACCACCACTTCATTGTCGGTGCCCAGAAGGCGCGGCTTGCCGGCCTTGGCGGCATCGGCGTCCGACAGGCCCAGCGAGTCATAGGTGAAACCGGCATTGGCGCCCGGATATTCATAGGTCCAGAACCACTGCTTGCCGATCGCCTTGATGGTGACATCGGCCTTCGGCACCGCGCTCTCGAAATACAGAAGGCGGAAGCTGGGCACCGCGATCACCACCAGGATGATCACCGGAATGATGGTCCAGGCCACTTCCAAAAGCGTGTTGTGATGAACCTTGGAGGGGGTGGGGTTCGCGCCGGCGCGGAACTTGACGACGATATAGACCAGGAGCGCCAGGACGAAGAGGCACACGAAGGTGATGATGTAGAGCAGCTCGGTATGGAAACTCTCGATCTGCTCCATCACCGGCGAATTCGCCGCCTGGAAACCCAGCTGGTAATTCTTGGGCATGGCGGAGGCGGCAGAAGCCCACAGGGCAACCGCGGCGGCGGTGATTCCAATATTCCGCCAGGACCGGGGTTTCAGAGACATGGATAGCGACCTCGCAAATGCCGGCGGGATATTCGAAAACTCCCGCACGTTTCAGATTCTTGGCGGGGATTTAGAGGGGTTAAGCCCTTAAAGTCATTGCGACCTTATGGCACGGCCCTTTTCCGGCCAACCGCCCCGGATATCCTACATTCGCCGGGGCCTTGCCGGAACGCCTCAAGTCCCCGATATCTGGGGTCTAAGCATTGGCGTTCGCTGGTTTTTTGCCCGCCCGCCCCAGCCGGAGACCACCATGTCCGATACCGATCTGTTCTTTTCCCGTACCGGAATGGACCGCGCCCGCGTCCAAGGTCAGCTGGATTCGGCCCTGTCCGGGGCCGACGACGGGGAACTTTTCCTGGAATACAGCCAGTCCGAATCATTCGCCTTCGACGACAACCGGCTGAAGGCGGCCAGTTTCGACACCTCCCAGGGCTTCGGTCTTCGGGCCGTGGCGGGGGAAGCCACCGGCTATGCCCATGCCACCGAACTGTCCGAGGACGCCATCGCCAGGGCCGCCGCGACCGTGAAGGCGGTGTCCGCCGGCCATTCGGGACAGGTTGCCGCCGCCCCTGCCCGCAGCAATACGAAGCTCTATACCGACCTCGATCCGCTCCAGACCGCCCAGTTCGGGGCCAAGGTCGGCCTGCTGGAAGAAATGAACGCCTATGCCAGGGCCAAGGACAGCCGGGTGCGCCAGGTCTCGGCTTCACTTTCGGGCGAGTGGCAGCGCATCGAGATCATGCGCGCCGGCGGCGAGCATTATTCCGACATCCGCCCCCTCGTCCGCATCGGGGTTTCGGTGGTGGTGGAAAAAGACGGCCGCCAGGAAACCGGCAGTTTCGGCGGCGGCGGCCGCAGCGGTTATGAGACGTATATGGACCCCAGCTACTGGAAAGCGGCGGTCGACGAAGCCTTGCGCCAGGCGCTGGTCAATCTGGAGTCGGTGCCCGCGCCCGCGGGCGAGATGACCGTGGTGCTCGGACCCGGCTGGCCGGGCATCCTTTTGCACGAAGCCATCGGCCATGGGCTGGAAGGCGATTTCAATCGCAAGAAGACATCTGCATTTGCCGGCTTGCTCGGCGAGCGCGTCGCCGCGCCCGGCGTGACGGTGGTCGATGACGGCACCATCGATGGCCGCCGCGGTTCGCTCTCCATCGACGATGAAGGCACGCCCACTTCGCGCACGGTGCTGATCGAGGACGGCATTCTCAAAGGCTATATGCAGGACCGGCAGAATGCCCGGCTGATGGGCATGAAGCCGACCGGCAATGGCCGGCGCCAGAGTTTCGGCGCCACCGTGATGCCGCGCATGACCAACACCTACATGCTGGCCGGCGACAAGGATCCCCGCGAAATTCTCGCCAGCGTGAAGAAAGGCATCTACGCCACCAATTTCGGCGGCGGCCAGGTCGACATCACCAACGGCAAGTTCGTCTTCAGCTGCACCGAGGCCTATGCCATCGAAAACGGCAAGCTGGGCGCGCCGATCAAAGGCGCGACCTTGATCGGCTCCGGCCCCGAAAGCCTCACCCGCGTTTCCATGATCGGCAACGACATGAAGCTGGATACCGGCATCGGCACTTGCGGCAAGAACGGCCAAAGCGTGCCGGTGGGTGTCGGCCAGCCGACCTTGCGCCTGGATGGCCTCACGGTGGGTGGGACCGCAGCCTGATGGCGCGCTACTGGTTCCGGCAAAAACGTTTCGGCTATGGCGCCACGCCCAACACCTGGCAGGGCTGGCTGCTCACGGCTCTCAGCGCGGCGCTGACGATGGGCGTGGTCATCGCGGCCAATCTTATGCATGACAATTTCACGCGGTTTTTCATCATCGCAATCGGATTACCCTTGGTGCTGGTGCCGACTGTTCTGATCAGCCATGCCAAAACCGATGGCGGTTGGCGCTGGCGGTCGGGCCGCCATGACTGAACCGGTTTTCAAAATCGTCCCGCGCACCGAATGGGCCGAAACCACCGACGCCTATGAAGGTTCGACCCATGACCGGGCCGACGGCTTCCTGCATTTCTCCACCTGGACGCAATTGCCGGAAACCTTGCGCCGCTATTATGCGGGCAAGGACGATCTTCTGCTGGTCGCGGCCGATCCCGCGCGTCTGGGCAGCCTGCTGCGCTGGGAGCATTCGCCGTCCCGCGGCGAGGATTTTCCGCATCTCTATGGCGTGCTTCTCACCAGCGCGGTGTTGTGGGTGAAGCCGATCGCAAAGGACAGCGAGGGCAATTTCATCCTGCCGGGATGACAGGTGTCACGAACGGGAGCTAAGCTTCCCGCCATGATCCCCATCAAAGGCAAGACCCACGATCTGGGCGACGGTTTCATGGTGGCGCGCCTGCTGCCCCAGGCCGCGCGGCGCAGCATCGGACCCTTTCTCTTTTTCGACTATTTCGGGCCGGTGGATTTTCCGCCCGGCAAAGGCGTCGATGTGCGCCCGCATCCCCATGTCGGGCTCGCCACCGTCACCTATCTGTTCGAGGGCGCGCAGATGCACCGCGATACCTTGGGTTCGGTGCAGGAGATCAAGCCCGGCGACGTCAATTGGATGACGGCGGGACGCGGCATCGCTCATTCCGAACGCACCGGCGCGGAGTTGCGCGTCCGCGGCCACCGCCTGCACGGCATTCAGACTTGGGTGGGGCTGCCGCAAAAGGACGAAGAGAGCGAGCCGCATTTCCAGCATTTCGCCGCCGCCGATCTTCCCGAACGCGATGAAAACGGCGTGCGGCTGCGCATGATCACGGGCGAAGCCTTCGGCCTTGCCTCGCCGGTCAAGGTCTTCTCGCCCATCTTCTATGCCGATGCCCGTTTCGAGGCCGGCGGCAGTTTCACGGTCACCGCCGAACATGAAGAACGCGCTCTGTTCATCGTGGAAGGCGAGCTTCAGATCGGCGGCGATCAGGGCGTGGAGACGCATGGCGCGGGCGCCATGCTGTTTCTGGAAAAAGGCGAGAT
>JAFECO010000113.1 GCA_018242085.1 Pseudomonadota bacterium | reverse complement strand
CGCGCGCCGGGAATTTTGCGCTTGGCGATTTCGATCGTGTCGATGGTGCGGGCCATCGACAGCGGCGTGCGGCCCGCGCGGGTCAGTTCGGCATTGATGAATTTCATGTCGAAGCTGGCATTGTGGATCACCAGCACCGCGTCGCCGACGAATTCCAGAAACTCGTCCGCCACATGGGCGAATAGCGGCTTGTCGGCCAGGAATTCGGTGGAAAGGCCGTGAACCTTTTGGGATTCGATGGGCACGTCCCGTTCCGGATTGAGATAAAATTGCAGGCTGCGGCCGGTGGGAAAATGGTCTTCCAGCTCCACCAAGCCGATTTCCACGATCCTGTGGCCCTCGCCCGGCTCGAAGCCGGTGGTTTCCGTATCGAAAACGATTTCACGCATGAGGATTCTTTTCTGCCGCCCTCGCTCGCGCGAACGCGGCTAACTTCGCCCGGATATCCGCCAGGATCATTTTCACCTGTTGGCGGGCGTGATCCAAGCCCTTGTCGGTGATCACCACATAATCTGCCTGTTGACGCTTTTGCGCATCGCCGAGCTGGCGGGCCTTGAGCGCCTCGAATTTTTCCGGCGTCATGCCCGGCCGCGACAACACGCGGGCCCTCTGCACCGCTTCCGGCGCGCTCACCACCACCACCGCATCCACCTCCGCGTTCGCGCCGGTCTCGAACAGGAGGGGAATGTCGAAAAGAATGATGGGAGCGCTGGCCGAATTCCGGAATCCGCCCCGCTCCGCCGCTACCAAGGGATGAACCAGGGCTTCCAGTTTCTTCAGCGCGGCGGGATCGTTCATCACCGCCGCCGACAGCGCCGCACGATCCACCGCGCCATCTTTCACCGTGCCGGGAAATGCACGGGCGATCATGTCCACCGCCGCGCCGCCCTTGCCATAGAGCCGGGCGATGGCGGCATCGGCGTCATGCACCGGCACGCCTTCGGCCGCGAACAATTTGGCGGTCTCGCTCTTGCCCATGCCGATCGAGCCCGTCAACCCAATGACAAAGGGCTTAGGCATGAAGCGCTTTTTCCAGATGGGCGCGCAAACCCGGCGTCACTTCCGGCGCTGTGCCGAAGAAGGCCTCGAAGGACGGCGCGGCTTGGTGCATCAGCATGCCCAGGCCATCGATGGTTTTCAGGCCCCGCGCCTTTGCCTGTTTCAGCAATTGGGTTTCCAGCGGATTATAGACGATATCCAGAACCGTGGCGGTATCGCGCAACACCGCCAGATCCAGTTCCAGCGGCGCATGGCCTTTCATGCCGGCGCTGGTGGTGTTGACCACCAAATCGGCGGCTCCCGCCGCTTCGCCCCAATGCGTCAGGCTTTGCGGCAGCAACTGGCTTGACACCATGGGCTGCAGCGCGCGCGCCAGCAGTGCCGCCTTGTCGGCATGACGATTGAGAATATGCACTTTGGCGGCGCCCAGATCGTTCAATGCCAGCAGTGCGCCCCGCGCCGCGCCGCCCGCGCCCAGGAGGAGAATTGTTTTGCCTTCGAGGCTTCCCATTGCTTCGCGCAAAGACTCGCGAAGGCCCACCGCATCGGTGTTGCGGCCTTCGATGCGGCCGTCGGCGTGGAAAATCAGAAGATTGGCGGCGCCCGCGGCTTCCGCGGCGGCGTCGCGGCTATGCGTCAGCGCGAAGGCTGCTTCCTTGTGGGGAACGGTGACATTCACGCCCCGGAACCCGGCGCGTTGCAAGCTTGCGATCACGCGGGCGAAATCCTCGCGCGGCACGCCGAGCGGCACCAGCGCGCCATCGATCTTGAGTTCCTCCAGCCAATAGCCATGCAGCAGGGGCGAGAGAGAATGGCGGATGGGCCAGCCCACCACACCTGCGATTTTACCGGCGCCGGTCAGTGTCATGTTTCCAGCAATCCCTGTGCCCGCAATGCCGCCAGAACTTCAAGCAAGGGCAGCCCGAGAATGGAAAAGTAATCGCCTTCGACCTTTTGGAAAAGCTGGGCCCCGAAACCTTCGAAATGATATCCGCCCACCGAACTGAGCAGTTTTTCGCCTTCGCGGGTCAGATACGCATCGAGGAAGGCTTCGCTGAGAGGCCGCACCGTCATCCGGGCCACGGAGGTATGCCGCCACAGGACCCTGCCATCCCTGGCCAGGGCCGCGGCCGATATCAGCTGGTGGGTCCGGCCCGAAAGGCGCAGCAGCAGGGCCTTGAGCGCCGCCAGGTCGCGGCTTTTGCCCAGGATTTCCGGCCCCAGCTCCAGGACCGAATCCCCGCCCAGCACGGTTTCGCCGGGCCGCTGCCGCGATACCGCGGCCGCTTTCTCGCCGGCCAGCGCTTCGGCGATGGCGCGGCCATCCCCGCCGCCCGCGATCAAGCCGCGCATCAGCGCCGGCTCGTCGATTTCGGCCGGGGCCGCGATGAAATCGACCCCCGCGGCACGGAGCAGGGATTGGCGGGAGGCGCTGGCCGAAGCGAGCACCAACGGGCTCACGCCCGTTTCTCCTGCCGCTCGGTGAGAAGGTTCATGACCGCTGCCGCGGTTTCTTCGATGGAGCGGCGCGAGACATCGATCTGGGGCCAGTCATGGCGCTCGAACAATTTGCGGGTGTTGGCGATTTCGGCGCGCACCGTGTCCAGATCGATGTAATTGGTGTCACGTTCCTCGCCCATGGTGGTCAGGCGATTGCGCCGCACCTGGACCAGCCGGTCAGGCGATACCCACAGGCCCACGATCATCGGACCCTTGGCCTGGGTCAGTGGAGCGGGCAGCGTCATGCCGGGAACCAGAGGAATGTTGGCGGCCCGGATGCCGCGAATGGCCAGATAGACGCAGGTCGGCGTCTTGGAGGTGCGGCTGGCGCCCACCAGGATCACTTCGGCTTCATGGATCGTGTCCAGGGACTGGCCGTCATCATGCTGGATGGTGAAGTTCAGCGCCTCGATACGGGCCAGATAGCGCTGGTCCACTTCATGCTGGCCGCCGGGACGGTGGGTTTCGGCGATGCCGAGGAATTTCGACAGCTCCATCACCGGCCGCTCCATCACATCCACACAGGCGATGTTCAGGCTGCCACAACGAGCCAGCAGCATTTCCCTTAAGCGCGGATTGACCAGGGTGAAGAACACCAGGCCGGGGCTGATGGCGATATGGTCGATGGAGCGGTTGAGCTGATGCTCGCTGCGCACCAGGGCATAGGAATGGACCTGGACGTCGACGCCTTCGAATTGCGCCAGCGCCGCATTGGCGATGGCGTTGAGGGTCTCGCCGGTGGCGTCCGACACCAGATGGATATGGAATTTTTGCTCCACAAACTATTCCCGATTTCTCCACGGATCGGGTTTATGCCCTCTTCGGCTCGCTGTGGACAGCGCCAAATGGTGGACATCTGTGCGCAAGCCGGGGCGGGCTGTGACCGCCTCTTTGGGCAAAGTGGCACAGCCCCCTTCCCGCCAAGCTCTTGAGTCGCTTCAATTGAGCCCCTAGATCGGGCGGATACCAACCGAAGCCTCCACAGCCCACAGGCCTTACATCATCCTCATCACCTTAATAGGTAGAGTCTTGTTATGAAGGTTGTCTTGTGAAGACGGGGATTGTCCTTTTCAACCTGGGTGGACCCGATGGCCCGGAGGCTGTCGAGCCTTTCCTGCGCAATCTGTTTTCCGATCCCGCGATCATTTCCTTGCCGGGGATCGTGCGGTTGCCGCTGGCGCGCCTGATCGCGCGGCGGCGCGCGCCCTTTGCCCGCGCCATCTACGCCCACATGGGCGGCCGTTCGCCCATCCTGGAAGAAACCCAGGCGCAGGCCAGGGCATTGGAAGCCGCACTCGGTCCCGATGCCAAGGTGGTGGTGGCGATGCGTTGCTGGCATCCCTTCAGCGACGGCGCGGCGGAAGCCTTGCGCCGTTTCGCGCCGGACCGGATTGTTCTTCTGCCGCTTTATCCGCAATTCTCCACAACCACTTCCGCGTCATCTTTCCTGGATTGGGAACGGGCGGCGCGCAAAGCCGGCCTGACGGCGCGCACCACCCGGATCTGCTGTTATCCATCGAATGCGGGGTTCATTGCCGCCGCCGCCGCGAAAATCCGTGCCGCGATGGAAAATCCTGCTGCCGGTGTTTCCTATCGCCTGCTGTTGTCGGCGCATGGATTGCCCAAGCGGACGATTGAAAAAGGCGATCCCTATCAATTCCAGGTGGAGCGGACCGCCAAGAGCCTTGTGGACGCGCTGGGGATAAAAGATCTGGACTGGAATGTCTGTTATCAAAGCCGGGTGGGGCCACTGAAATGGTTGGAGCCATCCACCGATGGTGAAATCCGCCGCGCCGGTCAGGACGGCAAGGGCGTGGTGGTGGCGCCGATCGCTTTTGTCAGCGAGCATTCCGAAACCTTGGTGGAACTGGATATCGAATACCGCAAGCTTGCGCGGGAAGCGGGCGTTCCGGATTATCGCCGCGCCGGCACGGTGAGCGCCGATCCCGCCTTCATTGACGGTTTGTCCAATCTGGTGAGAAAAGCCTTGGCAGACGGCGTCTGCGTCAACGACAATGGCGGCCGGATCTGCCCGTCGGCATCCAAATTCTGTGGTTATCGGGAGGAATGATGGATTCCGTTCGCAATGCGCTGGCCGATTACATCGACTGGATTGTGGCGTTTCACATCATCGCCGTGATCGCCTGGATGTCGGGCATGCTCTATCTGCCCCGGCTGTTTGTGTATCATACCCAGACACAGCCCGGCTCGGAGGGTTCGGAGCGCTTCAAGGTGATGGAGCGCAAATTGCTCCGGGGGATCATCAACCCCTCCATGATCGCGGTGTGGATTTTGGGGCCGACCCTGGCCTGGCTGACCGGCGCCTATCTCGACGTCTGGTTGCAGATCAAATTCGTCCTGGTGATCATCCTGAGCGGCATTCACGGCTTTCTGGTGCGCTGCTGGCGGAATTTCCAGGCCGACCGCAACACCCGGTCCGAGCGGTTCTACCGGGTCCTGAACGAAGTTCCGGCGGTATTAATGGTTTTGATCGTAATCCTCGCCGCAGTTAAGCCATTTTCCTGACAAGCGCCGACCTTTCCAATTTTTCAATAATGTTTGGTGCGTCTTGGTTTTGCCCTGCCTCCCCTATGCGCGCGTAGCGCGCTGGCGGGGGATGTGGCCTTTAGCACGCTCTCGAGCGCGCGAAGGCCGGAGGGGGAATTTGCAAAGAGTCCAAATCAGGCTATAACTCACCCGTTCTCCAGACCCGCGCGGCATCTGTCTGATAGATGCTCAAGGCCGGACGGCCGGTGCGGGTCCCAACCTTTCCCGATGAATCGTTTCTGGCGCCAAAGCCCGCTTCATCGGACCAATCTCCGTTCTAGGTGTTTTCATGACCGTCCAAGAAGGCCTGCAGGCGATGAAGCTGCAGGATCTCAAGAATAAAAAGCCCGCCGATCTGCTCGCCTTTGCCGAGGAGCTCGAAATCGAGAACGCCTCGTCCATGCGCAAGCAGGACATGCTGTTCGCGATCCTCAAGGAGCTCGCCGAACGCGATGTCGAGATCATGGGCCAAGGCGTGGTCGAAACCTTGCAGGACGGTTTCGGCTTCCTGCGCTCGCCGGAATCCAATTACCTGCCGGGCCCGGACGACATCTATGTCTCGCCGTCGCAGATCCGCCGCTTCGGCCTTCGGACCGGCGACACGGTGGAAGGCCCGATCCGCGCGCCCAAGGATGGCGAGCGCTATTTCGCCCTGCTCAAAGTCTCGACCATCAATTTCGAGGACCCGGAGCAGATCAAGCACAAGGTCCATTTCGACAATCTGACGCCGCTCTATCCCACCCGCTGGCTGAAGATGGAGCTGGACGATCCCACCATCAAGGACAAGACCGGCAGGGTGATCGACATCGTCTCGCCCCAGGGCATGGGCCAGCGCGCCCTGATCACCGCCCCGCCCAGGACCGGCAAGACCGTGATCCTGCAGAATATCGCCAAGGCGATTTCGGCCAATCACCCGGATGTCTATCTGATCGTGCTTCTGATCGATGAGCGCCCGGAAGAAGTCACCGACATGCAGCGCACGGTGAATGGCGAAGTGATCTCGTCCACCTTCGACGAGCCCGCCACCCGCCACGTCCAGGTCGCCGAAATGGTGATCGAAAAGGCCAAGCGCCTGGTCGAGCATAAGCGCGATGT
>JAFECO010000112.1 GCA_018242085.1 Pseudomonadota bacterium | reverse complement strand
GTCGCCAACACGCCGCGCTTTTCCGCCGACGGCAAGCGCATCGCTTTGCTCGCCACCATCGGCGCGCGCAAGATGACCGGCGCCACCGAAGCCGCCGCCGCGCAAGTGGGCGAAATCGGCGCCAGCGAAGACGAGCAGCGCATCTCGGTCCTGCCCGCCACGGGCGGCGCGCTGAAACAAGTCTCGCCCGCCGACACCTATGTCTATGAATTTTCCTGGACGCCGGACGGCAAGGGCTTCGCCGCCACCGCCGCCAAGGGCAATGGCGACAACAATTGGTGGATCGCCACCTTGAATTATATCGACGCCGCCAGCGGCGCGTCGCGGGTGATCGCCGCGCCCAAGATGCAGATGAACATGCCGCGCGTGTCGCCCGATGGCAAAAGCGTCGCCTTCATCGGCGGGCTGATGAGCGACTGGGGCTCGGTGGGCGGCGATGTCTATACCGTGGCGCTCACGGGCGGTGCGCCCCTCGATGTCACGCCCGGGTATAAAGGGACTTTCCAGGGATTGGACTGGCGCGGCGCCAGCCTCGCCGCCACGGCGCTGATCGGCGACAAATCCGCGGCCGTCACCATCGATCCCACGGCGAAGTCCGTTCAGGTGCAATGGTCCGCGCCGGTCGCTACCTCTGCCCAGACCTTCAACGGCCCCATCGCCTTCAGCGCCGACGGCAGCATCGCCGCCACGGTGACGCAGGACTTCACCCATGCCGAAGAGATTGCGCGCGGCAAGCTGCCCGCGCTCACGCCGGTCACGCACGAAAACACCAAACTTCCCGCCAGCGTGGCGGCGGAAAGCGTGCATTGGAAGAATGACGGTTTCGACGTGCAAGGCTGGCTGGTCAAGCCCACCAAAGTGACGCCCGGCAAGCATCCCATGATCACCATCGTGCATGGCGGGCCGTCATCGGCCTCGCGGCCCCGCTATATCGCGGGCGGCGGCCAGCACGGCACGGGCTTTGATTTCGTGGGGCCGTTCATCGCCAAGGGCTATTTTGTCTTCTATCCCAATCCGCGCGGCTCTTATGGCCAGGGCGATGCTTTCACCCGCGCCAATATCCGCGATTTCGGGCGGGGCGACCTGCGCGACATTCTGGCCGGCATCGACGCGGTGGAGAAAGCCGCGCCCGTCGACGATGCGCGCCTGGGCCTTTACGGCCATTCCTATGGCGGCTGGATGAGCATGTGGGCCAACACCCAGACCAAGCGTTTCAAGGCCATCGTGGCGGGCGCCGGCATCGCCAACTGGACCAGCTATTACGGCCAGAACGGCATCGACAAATGGATGATCCCCTTCTTCGGCGCCTCGGTCTATGACGATCCGGTGGTCTATCGCGATGCGTCGCCGATTGAATTCATCAAGCAGGCCAAGACGCCCACCCTCGCCTATGTGGGCGAGCGCGATGTGGAATGCCCCGCGCCGCAATCGGTGGAATATTGGCATGCGCTCAAAACCATCGGCACGCCGGTCAAGCTGGTGATCTATGCCGGCGAAGGCCACCACTTCCGCAAGCTCTCCGATCTGGAGGATCTGCGCACCCGGGTGGTGAACTGGTTCGGGCTTTATCTCAGGGAAAAACAGTCCTGAGCGGGCGCCGGGACGGTCCCCGGCGCCCTTCCCTTCGCGCTAAGCAAGCTTCTTCAGCGCGTCCGCCATGCTGTCCAGCGCGGCCGTCAATGTCCTGCGGGACGTGGCGACATTCATCCGCATGTGATTGGCCCCGCCATAGCCGTAGGTATTTCCCGGATTGAGCTGCACGAAAGCGTTCTTGGCGAACCAGTGCCCCACCACCTCTTCCGGCGTGACGGGCTTGCGCGCGACCATGGCCTGACGCCCGGAATAATCCTGGCCCATCCTGGCGCCGTTGCCCGCCGCCTGACGGTTGGCCTCATCCGCCTGCTTCCTGGCGCCGATCTTGTCGGCGACCTCGGTCACGTCCAACCAGGTGAGATAGGTGCCTTCCGGCTTCCTGCCGACCTTGATCATGGGGATGTTCGCCTTGATATAGCGGTTGGCGAAATCCTGATTGGCGTCGATATAGTCGACGCACTGGTTGAGCCAGCCCTCGCCGCCCGCATAGGCCGCCTGTTCGGAAATCATGCCCAGCGTGTTGAGGTCGGCGTGATTCATCTCGATCGCGGCGTCGAACAATTTGGGATTGGTGGAGAAGAACCAGGCACACTTCATCGCCGCCAGCGAAAAGGATTTGCTGCCGGATTTCATGGTGAAGCTGTTGGCGACGACGTCCTTGTTCTCCAGCGTGCTGAAGGGAACATATTTCTGCCCTTTCATGATGAAATCGCAATGGATCTCGTCGGAAATCACGATGACATTGTGCTTGAGGCAGAGTTCGCCATACCGGTTGAGCTCTTCGCGCGTCCAGGCCCGGCCGACGGGATTTTGCGGATTGCAGAGGATCGAGACCTTCACCTCCGGCGTCATGCGCCGCTCGAAATCCTCCCAATCGATCTCGTAGCGGCCGTCCACATATTTCATCAGGCTCTCTTCCGCGACGGTCTTGGTGTAGCGCAGATCGCCATAAAAGCCGTTATAGATCGGCGTCGCCATCAACACCTTGTCGCCCGGCCTGGTGAAGGCGCGCAGCGCGCAGATGATGCCGGCATGGACGCCGGTGGTAATGCCCAGAAGATCCGGATCGATGACCTCGATCCCGTAACGCTTGCGATTCCAGGCGATCAGGCCGTTCTTGAACGCGACCGGGCCGGGCGCGCCCATGTCCAGATAGCCCCAATTTTCGTGCGCGATCCGCTTGCGCAGGGCCGTAGTGATGGCAGGCGCGCAGCGGAAATCCATGTCGGCGATGCCCATGCCGGCGACGAGATGGCCCAGATGCTCGGTGCGCAAGGCGGCATCCCATTTCACATCGTCATGTCCGATCCGGTTGTACGGCTTGTCGAAATCATATTTCCCCTTCGCCGGCACCGTGGCGGCGGCGCCCGCGGCCGCCACGCTTGCCGCCAACGGGCCCAGGGCCAGCACGCCGCCCGCCATGCCGGAATTTTTCAGGAAAGACCGCCGCCCAGAATCGAATTTCCCGTTCGGATACATGAAATCCTCCATCAAGATAAATGCGGGCCAAGCCGCGGAAACGAAATATATCGTACTACGATATAATTTCCTGTTTCTTGCCGCGTGCTTATTACGTTGTAATGCTTGGGAACTCCGCGCGCTGGCGGTCCGTCAAAAGTTCCGGCATCTCCCAGGGCGCCAACCGCAAGGCCGCCCGATCGTCTGGGCCAAGACCTGGTGCGCGCTTTATCTTTGGGAAGAAACGGTCTTGATCTGATCGCGCGCGCTCCACGCCAGGACCGCGATCGCCAGCACCACCAGCGGCACGGCGATGCCGAACTCGTCGATCATGTAAGGCGTGATCTTGCCCTTAGGCCCGGTCAGCGGGGTGAAGAAATTCTGGATGAAGACATTGTGGCTGGCATGGAACAGCATGCAGGGCCAGACGCTGTTGGACCGCAGCCTGAGCCAGGTGAGGATCACGCTGGACGCGACCACCATCACGGTGAAGCAGGACAGAGCGAACCACCACTCGGTGGCGCTGTTGTAATCGGCGAACAACAGAAGCGGCATGTGCCAGGCCGCCCAGACCAGGCCCGCCAGGATCGCCCCTTGGGTGAAGCCAAATTGCTCGACCATGCGGGGCGTCATGAAGCCCCGCCAGCCGATTTCCTCGCCCAGCGCCCGCGCGCCGCCGCCGATCATCCCGGTGGTGCCGGTCAGGAGGAAATACAGCGGCACGAACAAAGGCCCCGGCTGCCAGCCCAAACGTCCGGCCAGCCGGTCGATGGCGGCAGGATCGGGAAACGTGCCCAGCCCCAGGCTCCACACCGCGATATAGGCGATCAGGGCATAGGCCAGCGGCAAGAGATATCCGTAAGGCGCATACTTGCCACCGAAGCGCGACAGGCCCAGCGAACCAATGTCCAGCCTGCGCCAGGCGATGGTGAGAAAAGCCGCCAGCGCCGGGCACCACATCAGGGCCTCGACATAATGGCCGCCGCCCGCCATCAGGTGACCGGCCCGGATGATCAGGGTGTAGAAAATGCTGCTGAGCAGCAGAACCAGCACCAGATATGTGGCAAGCGCCGATGTCTGTTTTGTCATGCCCCGTTTCCCCGCTTACAAATACGATAGGCTTCCCGTCCCGCCTTTGCCAACCGGCCTTTTTCTCCGTTAGATGCGCGGCAAATAAGAGGTTGAACGATGGTCCGGAAATTGACCTACATCGCGGTCGCCATACTCGCCTTTGTGGCGCTGGCGGCGGCCTATGCCCCTTATGTCAATTTCGAATTGTCGCCCTATCTCAGCCATCACACCATTGTCGATCCCGCCACCCCGCCGCTTGAGAAAGGCCGGATGGTGACCGACTATTTCTCGGTCGAGGATCTGGGCCAGAACACCTTCGCGATCGGCGAGCCGCGTTATTACCAGCAGAATTATGCCTATCTGATATTGGGCGAGAAGCGCGCCTTCCTGTTCGATTCCGGTTCGGGCACGCGCGACATCAGCCCGGTGGTCAAATCGCTCACCAGTCTGCCGGTCACGGTGATGGTCTCGCATCTGCATTTCGATCATCTGGGCGGGATCGGCCCGTTCAACCATGTCGCCATGATCGATCTGCCTGAGACCCGCGCGGATGTGCATGACGGGCTCTTCACGCCGGGCCGCTACGAATATTCCGGTCTTGCCGACAAGAAAGTGCGGCCCAGCTTTCCCGTCGCCGAATGGCTGAAGCCCGGCGACAAGATCGATCTGGGCGGCCGGGTCCTGACGGTGCTGAACACGCCGGGCCACACCCCCAGCTCGGCCTCGATCTACGATCCCGCCGCCAAGCGGCTTTTCACCGGCGACTATATCTATCCCACCACGCTGTATGCCTTCTCGCCGGGCACCAGCATGTCGGCCTATCACGCCACGGCTGAGCGCCTGATCGCCACCATTCCCGCCGACACAACGCTTTGGACCGCCCATTGCTGCCGCAAGGATGGCGGCATCCTGGCGCCCTGGCTGGCGATGAAGGACCTGCGCGAAATGGACGCCCAGCTGGTGAAAGTCAAAGCGGGCGAAGTGCCCTATAAGGGCTTTTACCCCCGCATCTATCCGGTCAACGACGAGATGACCTTGGCAACGGGTTTTCCCTGGAACAATCCGTAACCAGTGCCGCATGTTATAACCAAAGCCATGACCAGGATATTCGCCGCCCTGCTCCTTGCGCTTCTGGCATGCGTGCCGGCCCGCGCCGCCGATGACGCGCTTGGGTCCGCGGCCAACCATGCTTTCCTCGCCGCCAACGCGCACAAGCCCGGCGTCAAGGTGCGGCCCAGCGGGCTGCAATATCGCATCCTGCGAAGTGGTTTCGGCGCGCATCCCACTCTCGCCGACACGGTGCAGATCAGCTACAGCGTGCATCTGATCAATTCCAAGCTGGTGGATACCGCGTCCGCCGATCTTCCGGCGGTCATGGCCGTCGGCAATGCCGTGCGCGGGTTGAACGAAGCCTTGCAGCTGATGCAGCCCGGCGATCATTGGGAACTGGCCGTCCCGCCGGACCTGGCCTTCGGCGGCAAAGGCACGCCCAACGGCGATGTGCCGCCCAATCAGGTCTTGGTGTTCGACATCACATTGCTATCCGTCGCGCCGGCGCAAAGAGTGACAGGACAGGCCGGCAGCGGCGTGTCCGTATATGGCCGCGATCGTGGCACCAGTCACGAGGCCGGCGCGATGTTCACGATACCGCAATGACGATTCGGCCGCCGGCCGGCTTGCCTGTTTTCGGGGGAAAGACATGTCCATTCATCGCCGTTCGATACTGACCGGAGGCGCCGCGGTACTGGCGCTGAGCGCGGCGGCCAAGGCCACGCCCGTTCTGTCGGCGCGCAATTTCGGCCTGCGTCCCGGCGATGCGCCCCGCCGCAATGCTTGGATGGAAATCGACGCCGCCGCCTTCGAGCACAACATCGCCGAAACGCGCGCCATCCTGGGCGATGGCGGCGCCGAGCTTTGCGCCATCATGAAGGCCGATGCCTATGGCAACGGCCTCGATCTTCTGATGCCGTCGGTGCTGAAGATGAAGATCGCCGCCATCGGCTTCGCCAGCAATGAGGAAGCCCGGATCGC
>JAFECO010000111.1 GCA_018242085.1 Pseudomonadota bacterium | reverse complement strand
TCGGCGCCGGAACGGGTGAACTCGTCGGTGTGGCAGACCCCGGTGGCCTTGATCTCCACCAGCACCTCGCCGGCGCGCGGCCCTTCCAGATCGACCTCCTCGATCACCAGAGGCTTTCCGGGACCATAGGCAACAGCGGCACGCGTTTTCATAAAAAGCCTCCGAGCGAAAACACCGGCTTTCTTCCCCCGTTGGGCGAAGCCCATGGCGGGGGAAGATGTCTTTCGAGGGTTTATCCCGAGAAAGACAGATGGGGGTACTAAAATCCACTAATCCTTGCAAAGCGTTAGATTGAGGCTAGGCTGGATTCGGGGTAAAGATTTGTCGAAGCTCGGACCGGTCCCATGCGTCTGAAAACCGCTGCATTGTTGGCGAGCGCCTGGCTTGCCGGATCCGGCATGGCCTTCGGCCAGACCGTGGATAGCGGCATGGAAGTGACCGTCAATCCTGTGATGGGCGGCCGCGGCGGCCTTCTGCTTTATCCCGGCGACCAATATATGCGGCGCGTCCAGCCGGCCCTGGAACCGGGCGAAACCGTGCGGGATCAAGGACCGATCCGGCTGCACATGCCGGTCCGCCGCAAAACCGTTCACAAGGCGCCCGTCACACAGACCGCCACCGCCGAACAGGCTCCCGCGGTGGCGCCCAAGCCCGCGGCGCCGCAAGCCAAGCCCAAGCCGCAGCCCAAGGCCCCGTCCAATGCGATGGCCGCCGCCGCACCGCCGCCGGCAGCCGCCTATAATCCCGGCTTCGGCAGCTTCGATCAGGGTGCCGCTGGCCTGAACCTGTCCCGTGTGCCGCCCGCCGCGCCGCCTGCCCAGATGGCCAAAGCCAACCCGCCGCCCGCCACGGTCACGGCCCCGCCCGCAAGCGGTGGCGAAACGCCCGGCCTGTCCAAGCGCAGCGTGATCCTGTTCGCGCCCCAAGCCGCGGACCCCGCCGAATCCGCGCTGGGGGCGATCAAATTCCTGGCCGGAGATCTCAACTCCGCCATGACCAGCGCCTCGTCCAGGGTCCAGATCCAGGCCTATGGCGGCAACCGGGGCGACAAGGGCTCGGACGCGCGGCGGCTGTCGCTCAAGCGGGCGCTGGCGATCCGCCAGGTGCTGATCGATGACGGCGTCGCCGCCGAACGCATCGATGTGCGCGCCATGGGCGGCGTGGACGATAAAGGGCCTGCCGATAGAGTCGACGTTTTCGTAAAGTCCTGAGGTGCCGTGATGGCGTGATCTTTCAAGATCACGCCATCTCCACATCCTTGGCTTCGGGGCCGAACTTCATGCAGAGCGCGATCGCCAGTGCCGCGCAAATCGCCACGGCCGCCAGCGCGATGGCATAATTGCCGCCCGTCCGCTCCGCCACACCGGTCTGCAGCACCGCGTTCACCGAAGCGATCAGATTGCCCAGCTGATAGACCGTGCCCGGAAAAGTGCCGCGGGAATCCGATGGCGAAAGCTCATTCAGATGCGCCGGGACCACGCCCCAGGCCCCCTGCACGGCGACCTGCATCAGGATCGCGCCCAGCGCCAACGGCACCGCGGTACTGGAAAAGGCCCAGAGAAAGGCCACCGGCACGCCCAGCAAAGCGGCGATCATCGAGGCGCGGCGGCGGCCGATCCGTTGGCTCAACATGCCGAAGCCGATGCCGCCGATAATCGCGGCGATATTGTAGAGGATCGCGATGATCGAGACCGTGGCGGTGCCGAAGCCATGCTGCTTCTGCAGGAAGGTCGGATAGATGTCCTGCGTGCCATGGCTGAAGAAATTGAAGGCGGTCATCATCACCACCGCGAACAGCAACAGCCGCCAATGTTTGCGGACATAAGGTGATGCGACAAAGGCAAGGACGGCCGCGATCGGCAGGATCAATGCCACGCCGGCCCAGCCGAAACTGGGATAGAGCAGCCCAGTGGCGACCAGATAGGTGAGAAACCCGCCCACGATAATGGCCGCGACCTGCGCGCCCAGCATGGGCAGCCGGACCCGTTCGCCCTTGGCGGCACCATGCGCGGGCGATTCCTCCACCGAACGCCAGATATAGGCGATGAGGAAGGCCGCCGGCAGCAGCCCGATCATGAACAGGCCGCGCCAGCCGATCATTTCATACAGCAAGCCGAATATCACCGACGCGCCCAGATAGCCGGTGGCGTAGCCGGATTGCAGCAGGCCGGAAACGAAACCGCGCTTGTCGCTTTTCACGGTCTCGAACGCGAGCGAGGCGCCGATGCCCCAGACCCCGCCCATCGCCACCCCGAACAAGGACCGGATGGCATAGAAAGTCATCAGGCTGGGCGCGAAGGCGGTGAGAAAGCCGAACAGCGAATAAAGGGCGACATTGGCCATCAACACCGGGCGGCGGCCATAGCGGTCGGCCAGGCGGCCAAAGATGAAAGCGCCCAGCGGCCTGAAGGCCAAAGTCAGGGTCAAGGCCCAGGCCACGCCGGACACCGGAACCTGGAAGGTCGCCGCCACATCCTTGAGGACAAAAACCAGGACGAAGAAGTCGAAGGCGTCGAGCGCCCAGCCCAGATAGGCTGCCAGCACCGCGTGCCGCTCGCGCGGTGTCCAGCCCGTCAGAATCGTCATTCCACCTCTCCCCGTTTCCCGCAGCATTTCAGGTGCGAAGCGGCTTGGGAACCCCTACAAAACCCCAACCCGGATCTTGACGCATTTGCGATATCGGGTTTTGGGGCTAGAACCCCATTGAACCCCCTGATGGATTTGCATGCGCACCGTTCTTGCCGCTCTTCTGCTGCTGGCCGCCTCCTCTCCTGCCCTGGCGGGCGGAATGGAAAGCGCGGGCAGCGGGGTCGCCATCGCCCTGCCTTTGGTGGCGGGCGGGATCAGCCTCTACAAGGACGACCGCACAGGCCTCGCCCAACTCACGGTGGACACGGTGGCGACGGTGGGCACCGCCTATGCCCTCAAGCAATTCGTGCGCGAGCAACGGCCGGACAAAAGCGATTTCAGGTCCTTCCCCTCCGACACTTCGGCGCTGGCCTTCGCGCCGGCGCAATATCTGTGGGACCGCTATGGCTGGGAATATGGCCTTCCCGCCTATGCCGCCGCCAGTTTCGTGGGTTACAGCCGCATCGACGCCAAGAAGCATCATTGGTACGACGTCGCCGCCAGCGCCGGCTTTGCCTTCACTTTCTCCAAGATCTTCACCACCCGCTATCGCGCGCCCGGACTGCGCTACGGCGCGGCGATCTCGCCGGACGGCGGTCAATTCCAGCTCACGTATAATTTTTAGGAGCATCGGCCAGCAAAAGTGCTAAGCGGTTTTGCGTCCGGCCGTGCGACCATTTAAGACACCGCAACGTCGGTGAAGCGATCGACCTTGCGCAGGGGCGGAAACAGCTTCGCCCAGACCGCCACCACCACCAGCGTGCCGATGCCGCCCGCCACCACGGCCGGGACCGTGCCCAGCAAGGCCGCCGTCATGCCGGATTCGAATTCGCCCAATTCATTGGACGCGCCCACGAACAGCATATTGACGGACGAAACCCGGCCCCGCATCGCATCCGGCGTCGCCAGCTGAATCAGTGAGGAACGGATATTGACGCTGATCATGTCGCTGGCGCCCATCACGAACAGCGCCAGCAGCGACAAGAAAAACCAGCTGGACAGGCCGAAGATGATGGTGGCAAGGCCGAACACCGCCACCGAGACGAACATCTTGCTGCCCACGCCGCTGGTGATCTGATAGCGGGTGAGCGTGAAGGCGACCGCGAAGGCGCCTGCCGCCGGCGCGCTGCGCAGAAACCCGAAGCCGATCGGGCCGGCATGCAGGATGTCGCGGGCAAAAACCGGCAGCAGCGCGGTCGCCCCGCCCAGCAGCACCGCGAAGAGATCGAGCGACATCGCGCCCAGCATCACCGGGCGGGAGCGCACGAAGCGCACCCCTTCGGCCATCCGCTCGAAGCCGCTGGCATGGCTTTTTTCGGCAACATAATGCCGCCCGCCCAGGCGCGAGACGATCAGCGCGGCCAGCGAAAATCCCGCGATGCAGATGAGATAAACCGCCGGCGGACCCAGCACATAGAGAAAGCCGCCCAGCGCGGGCCCGGCGATCACCGCCGCATTGAAGGCGGAGGAATTGATGGAGATGGCGCGGGGCAAGCGCTCCGCATCCACCAGAAACGGCAGCAAGGATTGTCCCGAAGGTCCGGAAAGCCCGCGCGCGGCGCCGAACAGGATCAAGACCAGATAGAAAGGCCAGACGGTATGGGGCGCGAGCAAAGTGAGGCCAAGAAACAGCGCCGAACAAAAGGCCTGCAATCCCCCCGTCAGCGCGGACACGCGGCGCTGGTTGAACCGGTCGGCAATGTCGCCCGCGGGCAAAGTGAGCAGGAACATGGGCACGAACTGGCAAAGCCCCACCAGCCCCAGCGCCAAAGGCGTGCGCATCATGTCATAGATCTGCCAGCCGATCGCCACCGACTGGACCTGCATGGCGCAAGCGGAAATAAAGCGCGAGCCCACGAACAAGGACAGGTCGCGGCGGCGATAAAGAAAGGGCGGAAGGTCGCTCACAGCCGCCCGCATGTGCACCAAAGCCGCCGCCGAGACAATGGCGATCGGCGCAAGTCAGCCACTAGCGAAGCGAACTCGGACTTTCTTCCCCCGCGCGGCAAAGCCGCTGGCGGGGGAAGATGTCTGCTAGCGGGCTTGCCCGCGTGGCAGACAGATGGGGGGAATTATTTGGATGCCAATATCGACACGCCGCTCCGCAGATGCAGGGTTTGGGCCTGCTCGCCGGCTTGCAAAGCGAATTTGACCTTGGCGAAGCCGGGCTTGCTGAGAATCGGACGGGCGTCGCGGGAAAAGCCATAGGGCTCCAGCGGCAATCCCAGCCAGGTCAGGTCCATCTTGTCGTTGCTGTTGACGTCCTGATAGGTCTCGATCGCATAGGTGCCGGGCGGCACATCGCGCAAGACGATGACGGTCTCGCCTTCCACCGCCGGAATATCGGCGGAGGCAACCGGCTTGGCATTCTCGGTGCGGTAGCCGTGCTCGTCATAGAGGCCCAGCCGCACGATCCCGCCCTTGCTCACATTTTCGACATGGATGGTCAGGGTCGCGGCGGGTGCCGCCTCATCGGCCCGCGCCGGCTGCACCAGCGTCATCGCCGTAACCAGCCCGGCCAGCAACAGGCCGGCAGAGGCCAGCCCGAACCGGGCCGCCTTCATGAAACCGTGCATAGCCTGGTGTCCCCCGGCTCCGTCCGACAGCATTTTGTACCAAATCGCCTCAGTTGCGGCCACTCCGGCAGGAGCGAAAACGCCACCGGACCGGGAAATTCCGGTCCGATGGCGCGATATAGGTACCAATTGCGGCTTTAAAAGCCCGCCATTGAGGCGGTTCAGCTCAACTTCGGTTCCAATTTCTTGCAAGCTTCGATCAGGCCTTTGACGGCATCGGCGGACTTCACCAAAGCCGCCTTTTCGTCGGCCGTCAGTTCCAGTTCCACCACCCGCTCCACGCCCTTCTCGCCGATCACAACGGGAAGGCCGACATAGAGGTCCTTGATGCCATAGGCGCCATCGACATAGGTGGCGCAGGGCAGGATGCGCTTCTGGTCCTTCAGATAGCTTTCCGCCATGGCGATGCCGGCGGTGGCCGGCGCGTAATAGGCCGAGCCGGTCTTGAGCAGGCCCACGATCTCGGCGCCGCCGTCGCGGGTGCGCTGAACGATCTGGTCCAGGCGGTCCTGCTTGATCCAGCCCATCTTCACCAGTTCCGGCAAGGCAATGCCCGCCACGGTGGAGAAGCGCGGCATCGGCACCATGGTGTCGCCATGACCGCCCAGCACGAAGGCCGAAACATCTTCCACCGACACATTCAACTCGTCGGCCAGGAAGTGGCGGAACCGCGCGCTGTCCAGCACGCCGGCCATGCCCACGATCTTGTTGTGCGGCACGCCGGAGAATTGGCGCAGCGCCCACACCATCGCGTCCAGGGGATTGGTGATGCAGATGATGAAGGCGTCCGGCGCATTGGCCTTGATGCCTTCGCCCACCGCCGCCATCACTTTCAGGTTGATGCCGATCAGATCGTCGCGGCTCATGCCGGGCTTGCGCGGCACGCCGGCGGTGACGATCACCACATCGGCGCCCTTGATGTCGGCATAATCGTTGGTGCCCTTGAGCTTG
>JAFECO010000110.1 GCA_018242085.1 Pseudomonadota bacterium | reverse complement strand
AAAGGTTGTGGTGAGACCGGTAAAGATTGTCTTAACCACGAACGGCGTTCAGCCCACGGCTGCAGTGATTTTTTCTCATCGCCCACCGCCCTGATTCGAGGGCGCCGGTCTATGGTTCGGCCCGAACGCCAATGAGGTTTGCGGCATGAAGATCGGATTTATCGGCCTGGGCCAGATGGGCACGGCTTTTGCGGGATTGCTGCTCAAGGCAGGCCACTCCGTGACCGTCTGGAACCGCTCGCCCGAAGCGATGAAAACATTGTCGGCCCAAGGCGCCATTGCCGCCAAGACACCTGCCGACGCGATGCAAGGCGAAATCCTCTTCTCCATGCTGGCCAGCGATCAGGCGATGCGGGATATCGGCCTGGATGCGGAGCTTTTGGAAAAAGCGGCCAAGGGCCTGGTCCATGTGAATCTGGCCACCATTTCACCGGCCTTCGCCTGCGCGCTGGCGGCGGCGCATGAAAGCCGCGGGCTGAGCTATGTCGCAGCGCCCGTCTTCGCCCGCCCCGAAGCGGCCGCAAAGGGGATGGCGGTGGTGATCGTGGCGGGCGCCGACGCATCCGTGACGAAAGTCGAGCCGCTGCTGGCTGAGATCGGCCGGCGCACGGTGCGGGTGGGCGATGCGCCGCAGATGGCCAACCTGTTCAAGATCGCCGGCAACTTCATGATCATGAGCGCGATCGAAACCCTGGGCGAAGCCTTCGCATTGCTGAAGAAAGGCGGCGTCGATGCCGGACTGTTCCTCGACACCATGACCGAGGGCCTGTTCGCCGCGCCGGTCTACAAGAATTACGGCAAGCAGATCCTGGACGAAGCTTACGAACCCGCCGGTTTCTATCTCCGCCTCGGCTTGAAAGACGCCAATCTGGTCAAGGGTGCTTCGGACGAACTGGCCGCCCCGATGCCCCTGCTCGATCTGGTGCGCGGGCATTACGAAGAAGCGATGAAAAAGGGCTGGAGCGAAAAAGACTGGGCCGCACTCGGCGCTCTCGCCGCGGAAAAAGCCGGTCTTTGAACGGAGCGCTTTTTTTGGGCGCTCGAAACACGCACGATCCCGCCCTCCCCGCGCATGCAAAGCATGCTGGCGGGGAGGTGCCCGTAGCAGCGCTTATTGCGAGCCGGCATTGGCCGGCGCGCAAAAGTAAGCTGCGCAGGGCGGAGGGGGAAAAGAATGTCAGACGGCCTGTAAGCCGGGTTCTGTCCATCACCGAAGTGACTGGATGACCATTCCTCTGGGATGTGTGTCGCCACACACCTCACGCGACCGACCCGGACGGCGATGCGGAAAACATCACGTGCCATCCCTATTTGGTCTTGCTCCCGGTGGGGCTTGCCGTGCCGCCTCTGTTGCCAGAGACGCGGTGCGCTCTTACCGCACCATTTCAACCTTGCCGCGGCCAATCTTCCGAAGAAGACTGGGCCGGTAGGCGGTGTCATTTCTGTGGCGCTATCCCTGGGGTCGCCCCCGCCGGCCGTTAACCGGCACCGTCTTTCCGTGGAGCCCGGACTTTCCTCGAACAGGTTGCCCTGCCCGCGGTCACCCGGCCATCTGACGGGCGGCTTATAGGCGGATTTTCAGACCAGCGCAAAATTCACCCGCAAGCCGCGATCAGACCGGACAGCCTGGTCCGGGTTTCGCGGTCCGCGATGCCGTCGACACGGGACGGGCGGAAATGGCGCTGAAACGCCGTGATCGTTTTTTCCAGCGGAACATCGGGATCATAGCCATGGCGCGCCAGAAGCGCTGGCACGGCCGCATCGCCGGGATCGCCGCCGGGTGCGGGCCAGAGTCCGATTCCCTTCCCGGCCAATTTTTTCCAAGGAAACAGTTCGCCCGGATCGTCCTTGCGCGCGGGCGCGACATCGCTATGGCCCAACACCCGCCAGGCGGGAATGGAATGCCGATTCAGAATTTGATGACAGAGCGCGGCGAGCGCGCCGATCTGCGCCATGGGAAACGGGCGATAGCCGAATTCGTGGCCGGGATTGACCAGCTCGATGCCAATGGAGCGGGCATTGACGTCGCGCGCCCCGGCCCAGAAGGACAGGCCCGCATGCCAGGCGCGCTGCGCTTCCGGCACCATCGCATAAACAGTGCCGTCCTCGTCGATGGTGTAATGCGCCGAAACCTTGGCGGCGGGATCGCAGAGCCGCGCCAGAGCCGCCTCGCCGCTCACCATGCCGGTATAATGCAGCACCAGCATGTCCACGCCCACGCCGCCGCGCGCATCCTGGTTCGGCGACGGGCGCTCGACGATTTTCATCGGAGGCCCCGTTCGGCCAGTATCTTGGCGTAAGCCGTGTTGATAGCGGCCAGCTTGTCGTTGGCGAGCTTGATGAATTCTTCCGGCACGCCGCGGGCGATCAGGCTGTCCGGATGATTTTCCCGCACCAGCCGGCGATAGGTCTGGCGGATTTCATTCTCGTCGGCCACATAGGACAGGCCCAAAATCACATAGGGATCGGTCAGTTCGGGCGCGAAATGCGACGCGCGGATACGGCGGAATTCGTTGGGCGAAAAGCCGAATATCTCCGCCACTTTTTCTAGGAACGCGCTTTCGGCGGGATGCAGCACGCCGTCGCTTTTGGCGATCTCGAACAAGCCGTCGAGAATGTCTTCCAGCATGGCGGGATTGCCGACGAACAATCTGGCGATCTGGCCGGCATAGGCTTCATAGCCCGCCACGTCCTGGCGGGCCAGATTGTAGATGCGCCGCACATTGGCCTCTTCGGGCAGCGGCACGCCGAACACGCGGCGGAAGATGGAAAATTCCTCTTCGGTGGCAATGCCGTCGGCCTGCGCCATCTTGCCGGCCAAAGCGATGATGGCGATGGTGAAGGTGACGCCGGGATCGCCTTCGCGGTCGAAAATAAAATGGCCGGCAACCGCGCCCACGACCGCGCCCACGGGTCCGCCCACCAGCAAACCCGCCGCCGCGCCGCTCAGCTTTCCCCAGACAGACATGAGGGATGTTTAACCCAGACTCGCTCGCAAGCGCGAGGAATTTTACGACCTGAGCAGGAGCATCGCGCGGAGCGGGCGTAAGCCCGTGAGCACGTAAGACAAACTCAGGGCGCAAAAGAACCGCGCTTATGCCGCGTCCACGGCGCGTGGATTATAATTCAGCAAAGGCGCCAACCAGCGTTCCGCTTCGTCGATGGTCCAATTCTTGCGGCGGGCATAATCCTCGACCTGATCGCGCTCGATCTTGCCCACGCCGAAATAGCGGCTTTCGGGATGCGAATAATAGAAGCCCGACACCGAGGAGCCTGGCCACATCGCGAAACTCTCGGTCAGCTTGACCCCGATCTTGTCCTCGGCATCCAGAAGCTTGAACAGGATCGCCTTCTCGCTGTGTTCCGGCTGGGCGGGATAGCCCGGCGCGGGGCGGATTCCCTGGTATTTCTCCGCGATCAGTTCGTTGTTGGAGAAAGACTCGTCCGCGGCATAGCCCCAATAATCGCGGCGCACTTTTTCATGCATCCGCTCGGCAAAGGCTTCGGCGAAGCGGTCCGACAGCGCCCGAAGCAGGATGGCCGAATAATCGTCCTTGGCATCCTCGAAGGCCCTGATGCGCGCTTCTTCCCCGATCCCGGCAGTGACGACAAAGCCGCCGATATAATCCGGCGTGAGCGTCTCCCCGTTTTTTGGGGCCGGCGCGATGAAGTCCGACAAGGCCAGGTTGGGCCGGCCCGCATCGCGCGCCATCTGCTGGCGCAACGTATGCAGGGTCTGGATCGGGAATTTCCGCGCCTTGTCGCCATAGACCAGAATATCGTCATCGACGGAATTGGCCGGCCAGAAGCCGATCACGGCGCGCGCCGTCAGCCATTTCTCGTCCACGATCTTCTTCAGCATGGCCTGGGCGTCGCGATAAAGATCGCGCGCGGCGGCGCCGACTTTTTCATCCTCCAGGATTTGCGGGAACGGACCCGCCAGTTCCCAGGTCTGGAAGAAAGGCCCCCAGTCGATATATTTCGCCAGCTCCGCCAGATCGTAATTGTCGAAAACGCGCGTGCCGAAGAATTTCGGCGTTGGCGGCGTGTGGTTCGCAAAATCCGGCTTTGCGCGATTGGCGCGCGCCTGGCTGATGGTCAGCCTTTTGCCGCCGCTGCGCTGGTTGGCATGGTTGCGCGCAAGCGCCTCATACTCGGTCCGGACATTGGCCGCATAGCCCGCACCGCCGTCCTTGGAGAGCAGACTGGAGGCCACGCCCACCGCGCGTGAGGCGTCGGTGACATACACGGTCTGGCCACGGCGGTAATTGGGATCGATCTTCACGGCGGTGTGAACCCGGCTGGTGGTGGCGCCGCCGATCAACAGGGGAATATCGAACCCCTGGCGCTCCATCTCCGACGCCACATGCACCATTTCGTCCAGAGACGGCGTGATCAGGCCCGACAGGCCGATCATGTCGGCCTTATGCTCGCGGGCCGCGTCCAGGATCTTCTGGGTCGGGGTCATCACGCCCAGATCGAACACTTCATAGCCGTTGCACTGAAGCACCACGCCGACAATGTTCTTGCCGATGTCATGGACATCGCCCTTCACGGTCGCCATCACAATGCGCCCCGCCGCTTCCTTGGCGGCGGATTTGTCCTCTTCCATGAAAGGCAAAAGATAGGCGACCGCCTTTTTCATCACTCGGGCGGATTTTACCACTTGCGGCAGGAACATCTTGCCCGAACCGAACAGGTCGCCCACCACATTCATGCCCGCCATCAGCGGGCCTTCGATCACATGCAGGGGCCGCTCGGCGGCGCGGCGCGCTTCTTCGGTATCCTCGATAATGTAGGCGTCGATGCCGTGCACCATGGCATGGCTGATGCGGTCATTGACCGGCAGCGCCCGCCAGGCGGCGTCTTCGATTTCATCGGTGGCGCCGCCGCCACGATATTCCTTGGCCAGATCCAAAAGCCGCTCGGTGGCATCGGCACGCCGGTTGAACAGCACATCCTCGATGCCTTCGCGCAGCGGCGTGGGAATGTCCTGATAGACCGTGAGCTGGCCGGCATTGACGATGCCCATGTCCATGCCCGCCTTGATGGCGTGGAACAGGAACACGCTGTGCATCGCCTCGCGAACCCGCTCATTGCCGCGGAAGGAGAAGGAGAAGTTGGAAACGCCGCCCGAGATATGGGCATGGGGGTTCTCGCGGCGGATGATTTCCGTGGCCTCGACGAAAGCCTTGCCATACTCGTTATGCTCTTCCAGGCCCGTGGCGACCGCGAAGATATTGGGATCGAAAATAATATCTTCCGGCGGAAAACCAACCTTCCCGACCAGAATGTCGTAAGCCCGTTTGCAGATCTCGATCTTGCGTTCCAGGGTATCGGCCTGGCCGACCTCGTCGAACGCCATCACCACCACGGCGGCGCCGAAGCGCAATATCTCGCGGGCATGGTCGACGAACAATTCCTCGCCTTCCTTCAGCGAAATGGAATTGACGATGGCCTTGCCCTGGCAGCATTTCAGGCCCGCCTGGATCACGCTCCATTTGGAGCTGTCGATCATCAGCGGCACTTTGGAGATGTCCGGCTCGCCCGCGATCAAGTTGACGAAGCGGGTCATCGCCGCTTCGGAATCGATCAGGCCCTCGTCCATGTTGATGTCGATGATCTGCGCGCCATTCTCGACCTGGCTGCGCGCCACATCCAGCGCCCCTTCATAGTCGTTCGCCGCGATCAGCTTGCGGAATTTGGCGGAGCCGGTGATGTTGGTGCGCTCGCCGACATTGATGAAATTGAGATCCGGGGTCAGGGTGAAAGGCTCCAGCCCCGACAGGCGCATATAGCGGGGCTTTTCCGGGATCGCGCGGGGCTTTACGCCTTTGATGGCCTCGCCAAACGCCTTGATATGCTCCGGCTTGGTGCCGCAGCAGCCGCCCACGATATTGACCAGACCGGAGCGGGCGAATTCGCCCATCATCTCGGCCATGGATTCCGGGGTCTCGTCATAGCCGCCGAATTCATTGGGCAGGCCCGCATTGGGATGGGCACTGACCAGCGTGTCCGCCGCCAGGGCCAGGTCGGCGACATAGGGCCGAAGCTCCTTGGCGCCCAGGGCGCAGTTGAGGCCGATGGCAAACGGGTTGGCGTGGCGCACCGAATGCCAAAAGGCTTCCGGGGTCTGGCCGGTCAGGGTGCGGCCCGACAGATCGGTGATGGT
>JAFECO010000010.1 GCA_018242085.1 Pseudomonadota bacterium | reverse complement strand
GGAGCCCGCCGATGGATGATGTCGTCAGACTGATCGAACAATTCGGCCTTCTGGCCGTGTTCTTCACCGTTCTCTTGGACGAAGGCGGGCTGCCCATTCCCGCCTCGCCCCTGCTGGCGGTGGCGGGCGCGCTGACCGCGCGCGGTGAACTCGATCTTGGCGCGCTGATCGGGGCGGCGGTGGCGGGGTCGGTGATCGCCGACAATGGCTGGTACTGGTTGGGACGCGCTCAAGGCCGCCGCGTGCTGGGATTCCTGTGCAAGCTCTCGCTGTCGCCGGATTCCTGCGTGCGGGACACTGAAACCTTGTTCGTGCGCGTGGGGCCGTCGGCCTTGCTGTTCGCCAAATTCATTCCCGCCTTGGGCAATGTCACCATTGCGCTGGCCGGCATCACCCGCGTGCCGTTCGCGATGTTCCTGCCTTTGGAGATTGCGGGCGCCACCATCTATCTGGGCACGCCGATCCTCTTGGGACGCATTTTCCACAATGCGGTGTCCGAACTGCTCGACACGCTGGAACGGCTGGGCGTGATCGGCGTGGGGCTCCTGGCGGTCGCGCTGGTCTTCTATCTATTCATCCGCTGGTGGCAGCGCATGTTGTTCATCCGTCAGCTTCGCATGGACCGGATCACGGTCGATGAGCTGGTCGCGCTGCTGGACAATGAGAAGAAGCCCCTGGTTCTGGATGTGCGTTCGCGCGCGGCGCGGGCCGAAGGCATTATTCCCGGCGCCATTCCCGCCCATCCCACCGAAATGCATCCCACTTTGGCGCATCACGACCGCGATGCCGAGATCGTGGTCTATTGCGCCTGTCCCAATGAAGCGACCGCCGCCGTCGCCGCCAAGCATCTGAAGGCGGCGGGATTCAAGAAAATCAGGCCGCTCTTGGGTGGCGTCGAAGCCTGGGCGATGGCGGGCCACAAGCTGGTGATCGTCGAAGATGGCCAAATCGACGCGGCGGCCTGAACGCCACAAATGTGCAACATGAAAAGCCTATAGCGCGGGCGCCGGTCCTGGACCGGCAGCATTCCCCCAACTTGGCCGCGCGGTCTCTCCGGCTGCGCGGTTTTTCTCAGCCGTCATCGCACGTCCGCCCAAAGCCCTGACGGGCCTTGTCGAACCTTTAAATTGGTATTGGCAGCAAAAATGGTCGGAGAGAGAGGATTGCGGCCTTCGGCCGTCCTCGGCTTCGCCTCGGATCAGACGCTGCGCGTCTGCCCAAGGCCCTGACGGGCCTTGTCGAACCTCTAAATTGGTATTGGCAGTAAAAATGGTCGGAGAGAGAGGATTCGAACCTCCGGCCCCTACGTCCCGAACGTAGTGCTCTACCAGGCTGAGCTACTCTCCGACATGCCGGACAGGCCCTTTGGGCCGGTCTCGCGGGAGCGCCCTTATAGCGATGCCCTCGGGGGGCCGCAACCAAGCAAAAGACCGGATTTTCGGGCCATTCGCTGGGCGATTTTGCCGCTTTTCCCGCGTTGAAAGCCCGGGGGCCCCTCTATATGGTCCCGGCCCTGACCACAGCTTTGGGGCGTCGCCAAGTGGTAAGGCACTGGATTTTGATTCCAGCATTCGAAGGTTCGATCCCTTCCGCCCCAGCCATCCGCTAGGTAATGCGCGCGACGCGCGCTTTACCTAGCGGATGTCCCCCGGCTTGTCCGGGGGACCCATCTTGAAACCAGCACATACGAAAAGCGCGCTTTACGTAAGCGGTTGTCCCCCGGCTTGACCGGAGGACCCACCTTGATCCCATCTCAGGCCACCGCTGGCGGCCCCGCTCTAAGCCAGCGCCCGGTCCAGGTGCCCGATCAGGCGATCAACCTCTTCCACGGTGTTGTAATGGACCATGGAGACCCGGACCACGCCGTGATCGGCCGCGAGGTCCAGGGTCTCGATCAGGCGCCGGGAATGAAAATCGCCATGGCGAATGCCGATGGATTCTTTGTCCATCTCGGTGACGATGCCGGCGCTGTCCCGGCCCACGGCTTTGAAGGCAATTGTGGGCACGCGCTTCTGTGGATCGCTGTCGCGCCGGCCGATGATCCGGATATCGTTGCGATCCCGCAGATACGCCAGCAGCCTTTCTCCCAAACCCGCTTCATGGCCGGCCACACCGGCGAATGCCCGCTCGATGGCGGCGTGATCGCCGCCATGTCCGCCCAGCGCGTCGAAATAATCGACGATGCCGGCCGCGCCCCAGGCCAGCTCATAGCAGGGATTGCCCGGTTCGAGTTTGCCGGGGACTTTGTCGCGCCCGTAAAAATAGTGGTAGAGGCTGTCCAGCGCGAGCAGATCGTCATATCTGCCATAGAGCGCGGCGAAGTGCGGCCCGTAGGTCTTGTAGAAACTGAAAACATAATAATCGACATCGAGCGCCGTCACATCGATGGCGCGGTGGGGTGCATAGGCCACGCCATCGACAACGATCTTGGCGCCATGGGCATGCACCAGCCGGGCGATCTCCGCGATCGGATGGATGATCCCAAGAATATTCGACACATGAGTCACCGCGACCAGCCGCGTGCGGGGGGACAGCAGGCGTTCCAGCGCGCCAAGATCGATTTCGAAGCTGTTCTTGTCGATTTCCCAGAATTTGATGACGACCCCGAGCGCTTCCAGGCCGAGCCAGGCCCCGATATTCGATTCATGGTCAAAGCGCGTGACGATGACTTCGTCGCCCGGCTGGAACTGGTATGCCATCGCACGGGCCAGATATTGGACGAGGGCAGTGGTCGACGGCCCGAACACGATCTCCTCCGGCCGCTTGGCGCCCATGAACAACGCGATGCGCGCCCGCGCTTCCGCCAGCCGGGCGGAGGCGCGCTGCGAATGGACATAGCTCGCACCGGTTTGCACCGAGGTCGTCAGCAGATAATCATGGATGCGGTCGGCGACCGTTTTGAGCACCAGCGATCCACCGGCATTGTCGAAATAGGCGAAGCCGTCGGCCAGCGCCGGAAACTGGGATCTTGCGAAATCGACGTCAAACGCCATGGCAATGTCTTTCAGAATATTGAGCGGCGATCTTCAATGGGAAAGAACGGCATTGAGAAAATTCCTCAGGCGTTCGTCGCGGGGCGCATCGAACAGGGTATCCGGCGGTCCTTGCTCGACGATGCGTCCGGCATCCATGAAGACCACCCGGTTGGCGGCCTTGCGGGCAAAGCCCATTTCGTGCGTCACCACCATCATGGTCACGCCGGTTTTTGCGAGCTGCTGTATCACGTCCAGCACTTCACCGACCATTTCCGGATCGAGCGCCGAGGTCGGCTCGTCGAACAGGAGCACCTTGGGCTCCATGGCGAGTGCGCGGGCAATGCCGACGCGCTGCTGCTGCCCGCCCGAAAGCTGTGCCGGGTATTTTTCGATATGATCCTTCAGCCCCACCCGCTCCAGCAATTTGCGCGCCCGCGCTTCGGCGTCGGCCCAGGACAGGCCGCGCACCCGCACGGGGGCCAGCGCGACATTGCGCAACACGCTCAAATGCGGAAACAGGTTGAAGCTCTGAAACACCATGCCCAGCTCGGTGCGGATGGCGGTCAGGTCAGCGCCTTTCTGCACCGCATGGCCGTCCACCGTGATGGTGCCGCCGTCATGTTCCTCAAGCTGGTTGATGCAGCGGATCAGGGTCGATTTTCCCGAGCCGGAGGGACCGATGATCACCACGATTTCGCCTTCGGCCACCTGAAGATCGACCCCGTCCAGGGCGCGGAAATCGCCGAATGTCTTGGTGATGCCTTTGATATCGATGATCGCGGCCATCACCGCCCCTTTGCCGCGAGACGGCGCTCGAAAATGCCGACCAGCCGCACCAGCGGCAGCAGCAGCGCGATATAGATCAGCGCCGCGGAAATCAGCGGCGTGGGATTTGCCGACAAGGCCTGCGCCTGCGTTGCCTGTTTCAAGAGATCCGGCATGGCAACGACCGATGCCAGCGCCGTATCCTTGAAGACGTTGATGGAGTTAGAGGTGATGGGCGGGATCACGAGTTTTACCGCCTGGGGCAGGATGATGTCGCTCATCCGGCGATAAGCGCTTAGCCCCAGCGCGCGCGCGGCTTCGAACTGACCTTTCGGCACGCCTTCGATGCCGGCACGGAATATTTCGGCGGAATAGGCGGCGGAGACGAAGCTCAGGGCCATTGTGGCGGAGGTGAAGGGCGTCAATCTCAGGCCGGCGAAAGGCAGCGCGTAATAGATCACGACCAGCAGCACCAAGAGCGGGATCGCGCGGAAAATATCGATGTAGGCGATCGCGATCTGGCGCAAGGGCGCCGGCCCATAGAGCCGGAGCAACGCCAGCAGCAATCCACCGGCGAGGCCGAGGATGATGGCGCAAAGCCCCAGGCTGATCGTGATGGTGAGGCCGGAAACCAGAAGCGGGAGGGTCTGGACGAAGACGTCCCAGTTCAGGAAGGCGTCGAAAAAGGACATGATATCCTGCTCGTTCAGAGCTTCGGCATCATCGCCGGTTTTACCGTGGTCGAGTTCGCCGGGGCCGCGACGCCAAACCATTTCTTGTGCAGGGCCGCGATAAAGCCTTCGGCCTTGAGCTTGGTGATGACGGCATCCGCCTTTGCCGCGAGCGGCGAATTGCGCGCGAACATAATCGAGTATTGGCCCCCGGCCGGTATCCGCGCCACCAGCTTGAAGGTCGGCTTGTCGCGCACGTAATACTGCACGGCGGGGAAGTCGCTGATATAGCCATCGATGCGGCCGGCCGCGAGGTCCATCATCGCCGGGGCGAGCCCTTCATAGCGGCGGATGTCCGCGATTTTGTATTTGTCCTTGTTTTGTGTGGTCCACACATCGCCGGTCGAGCCGGTATCGACGCCTATGGATTTGCCCGCCAATCCGGCCAGGCTGGTGATCTTGGAAGTCGCGGCCACCGACAAGGATTGATCGCTGTCGTAATAAGGCTGGGCGAACGACACGCTCTGAAGCCGTTTTGCGGTAATGGTCATGGACGAAACCGCCATGTCGATCTGGCCCGACTGAACGGCCGCGAACTGCCCGTTGAATGGAACATTGACGATATTGATCTTGGTGCCGAGGCGCTTGCCGATTTCGTTCACCAGATCGATCTCGAAGCCGACGAATTCGCCCTTCGCGTTCTGGAATTCCCACGGCACATTGCCGATATTGGCGCCCACCTTGAGATCCTGGGCCCCGGCCGCAGCGGTCGTGAGCGCCAGGCCGAACAAGGCGCCGCCGACGATCCTTGCAATCTTCAACGAAGCGGACATCGCAATCCCTTTGCTGCAATCGCGAAAATATCGACTCTGTCGGAAGTCCCCTTGCGAAACTTATGCACCATCTCGCGATGCGCGTCTAACGCCCGGCCTTTTCGGCCCGGCGCGCCTGGCGGTGTCCGCGAAGTCCAAGGGGCATCTCGCGGCCCATGCCGACGCATGGCACCTGCGCATTCCTTCCTCTCGGTGAATGCCAAAGGCCATGGCATATTCGCCGCCCGCTGGAGACGCCTCAGATGACCCCCGTCCTTGCCCTGTTCAGCATTCTCTCGGCGCTGGCGTTGGGGGCGATCAGTCCCGGCCCGTCCTTTCTCTTCGTCACCCGCACCTCGGTCGCCTTGTCGCGCCGCGACGGCATCGCGGCGGCTGTGGGCATGGGGCTGGGCGCGGCCCTGGTGTGCGCGCTGGCGCTGGTGGGCCTGCGCGCCGTCATCTCTCAGGCCGAATGGGCCTATCTCACCTTCAAGATTCTGGGCGGCGCCTATCTTTGCTATCTGGCCTGGCGGCTATGGCGTGGCGCCGCAGCGCCTGCGGCCCCGGAGGGCGCCGCTGCGGTATCGTCGCGGTCGGGGCTGGCGCGCAGTTTCTGGCTGGCGCTTGCCACCCAGCTCAGCAACCCCAAGACCCTGGTGGTGATCGGCGGCATATTTGCCGCCCTCCTTCCGCCCAAGGTCCCCGGCTGGATGTATGTCGCCATCCCGCCCGTACAATTTGTGATCGAGACCTGCTGGTACACTTTCGTGGCGGTGGTGATGTCGTCCGCCGCGCCCCGCTCCGCGTATCTGCGTGCCCGCGCCTGGATCGACAGGGCGGCGGGATGCGTTCTGGGCATCCTGGGCCTTCGCCTGATCGTGGAAAGCGTCCAGGAAGCGGCTTAGGGCCGCTTCGCGAGCGCACCATATCGCACCATGGTGGCGCTATCTTTTCTTCCATTTCCCCGTAAATTCCCCCCGCCATGCCGGGAACCCCACGCGACACATCTCGTTCCCCTTCCGGGGATTCCCATGTGCGAGGCGTTTTGACGGCGAACCGGCTGGTGCTGCTTGCTGCGGTGCCGTTATTCCTGGTCCTGGCGACGATCGCCTACATCACCGTTCAGTTCGCGGCCAATGAGAACGCGGCGCAGCGCATGGTCGCGCATACCTATCAGGTGATTGCGTCCCTGCGGCAGGTGCTGGTGGACGCCCAGGACGCGGAGACCGGCCAGCGCGGCTATATCCTCACCCAGCGGCCCAGCTTCCTGATTCCCTACAAGTCCGCCACACAGAGGGTCGACCGCGATCTCGCCCGCTTCAAGGAACTCACCGCCGACAATCCCGACCAGCAGCGCCGTTCGGAAGCGCTGACAACCTTGGTGCGCGAGCGTTTTTCCGCGCTCGATCTGAGCCTCCAGGCGAATGCGAACCGGGCCGCCGCGCCGGACGTGATCAAGGCCCTGGAAATCGGCAAGCAGCGCATGGACGCGCTCAGGATGGAAGTCGCCACGGGCATGGCGGCGGAGCAGGCATTGCTTCGGATGCGCAACCTGGAGCGCGACAAGCTGCAACGCTATGAGGTTGGCTTCGCCGTCGGGGTGGCGGTCCTGGCGCTGGCGATCCTGCTTCTGGCCGCCACCATGCTGGTGCGCAACAATCTCAGCCTGGCCCGGGCGGAACGGTCCCGCGCCAATGAGGCGGCGATCCTTCAGGCCACCGTGGACACGGTGCGCGACGGCATCGCCTATTTCACGTCCGAAGGCCTGCTCTGCGCCTTCAATTCCAATTTCTTCCGCCTGCTCGATCTTCCCGCCCGCCTGGCGCGGCTTCAGATCACCAGCTTGGCCGATCTGCAGGCGGTGGAGGCCACGCGTCCCCAACACGTCCTGGCGCCGCCGGCCGAAGGCCAAGGCTCGCTCGACACCCATCGCGTGTCCTGGGCGGGCCGCGAACTCGACGTCTATCGGGCCCATGTCGCCACCGGCGGTTTTCTGATCGTGGTGATGGATGTCACCGCCCGCGTCCGGGCCGAAGACATGGTTCGTCAAAGCCAGAAGATGGAAGCGATCGGTCATCTGACGGGTGGCGTCGCGCACGACTTCAACAATCTGCTCCAGATCATCAGCGCCAACCTCGATCTGGCGGTGGCCTCCGGAGAAGCCAAAGGCAATGCCGTGCTGGGCCAGCGCCTGCAGAATGCGATGGGCGCGGTGTCGCGCGGCTCGCGCCTCACCGGCCAGCTCCTGGCCTTTGCGCGGCGCCAGGCGCTGGAGCCCCGTTCGGTGGATCTGGGCCGGATCATCCGCGACATGACCGACATGTTGCGCCGGACCTTGGGCGAGTGGATCGAAGTGGAAGCGGTGATCGCGGGCGGGTTGTGGAACACGTTGGCCGATCCCACCCAGGTGGAGAATGCGGTTCTCAATCTTGCCATCAATGCCCGCGACGCCATGCCGGACGGTGGCAAGCTCACTTTGGAAGTGGCGAACGCGCATCTCGACGATGCTTATGCGGCAAATCATTCCGAAGTGACGCCGGGTCAGTATGTGATGCTGGCAGTCAGCGATACCGGCACCGGCATGACGCCGGAGGTGATGAGCCGCGTGTTCGAACCCTTTTTCACCACCAAGTCGGAAGGCAAGGGCACGGGCTTGGGCCTGGCGCAGGCTTATGGATTCGTCAAGCAGACCGGCGGCCATATCAAGATCTACAGCGAAGTGGGCGAAGGCACGACGGTGAAGATCTATCTGCCGCGCACCCGCCGGGCGCAGGATGCCCTGGATGGGATCGGCCAGCAGCCGGCTCTTGGCGGCAGCGAGCGCATCCTGGTGGTGGAAGACGATGAAGGCGTGCGCGCCGCCGTGGTCGATATGCTCACCGATTTGGGCTACCGGGTGCAGCGCGCGGAAAATGCCGAAGCGGCGCTGAAACTGTTGGAGGGCGCCAGGGTCGATCTGCTTTTCACCGATGTGGTGATGCCCGGTGCGATATCCACCCGCGATCTTGCCAAGCGGGCGCAAGCGATGCATCCGGGGATCAAGATCCTTTACACCTCCGGCTATACCCAGAACGCCATCGTCCATAATGGCCGGCTGGATGACGACGCGTTCCTGCTGTCCAAGCCGTACCGCAAGGACGAACTGGCGCGCAAACTGCGCAGCGTATTCGCCGGCACCGCGCGCGGACCGGTGCAGGCGGAGCCGCCGCCCCCAGCCCCGCCTGCCGAACGGCGCGGCAAGATCCTGGTGGTGGAAGACATCATGCTGATCCGCATGGCCACGGTGGACATGGTGGAGCAGATCGGCTTTCAGGCCGCCGAAGCTGGCGACGGCGCCGAGGCGCTGGCGATCCTGCAGCGGGATCCGGAAATCGAAATTTTGCTGACCGATCTGGGCCTGCCGGGGATGAACGGGCGCCAGCTGGTGGAAGAAGCCCGGCGCCTGCGCCCCGAGCTGAGAGTGATCATCGCATCGGGCTATTCCACCGAAACCGCCGCCGGCGGCAGGCCGACGGATGAGGGCATCAAACACCTGACCAAACCTTTCGATCTGGGCCAATTGCGGCGCGCTTTGGAAGTTTAGTTCCCCCATCTGTGCGGTGTGCGCTTCTCTGGCCTGAAGTCGCGTGTTCCGTCTCGCTGGACCTTCCGGTTTGAGGGAGGTAGAGCAGGAGCGGTTGTTTATCGAAGCCGATGCCCGATCCGAGACAGTTGCATTCCATCCCCAAGGGCGCGCGCATCATCCTGGTGCGGCATGGGCGTCCGCATTTGCCGCTGCGCCCGCGCACCGGACATCGCGGCTTTGCCGATTATATCGACGCCTATGAGGCCGCCGGGCTGGACCCGGAAAGCCTGCCGCCGCGGGAGCTTTCGGATCTGGTCAAGGAGCTGGACCATGTTTTCACGTCCGACCGGCCCCGGTCGCATCAAAGCGCGCGGGCCCTGGCGCCGCACGCCACCTTGCAAGCCGATCCCTTGTTCGCCGAGGCCCCGCTGGCGGCGCCGCGCATTCCGCTTTTGAGGATGCGGGTGCCAAAATGGGCGGTGGTGGCGCGGGTGCTGTGGCATGCCGGCTATCACCCGGAAATCGAGGACTATCGCAAGGCCAAGCATCGCGCCGCTCAGGCCGCGGACAATCTCATGACCAAGATTCGCGATGGCGGCACCGCCGTACTGGTCGCCCATGGCTATTTCAACGCGATGATCGGGCGCCAATTGCGCCAGCGCGGGTTCGCGCGAACCGGGGCACATCGCGTGCGTTACTGGAACGCCGTCATCTATGAATGGAACCCGTCGTGATCGAGAAGACATTTGAAATCGCCGCCGCTGACGGCAGGACCGACGCCACCCTTTATACGCCGGGGGAGGGCGAGTATCCGGGGCTTCTATTCTATACCGACATATTCGGTGTGCGGCCCGCCAACCGGGGCATGGCGCAGCATGTGGCCGAACAGGGTTACGCCGTGCTGATGCCCAATGTGTTTTACCGCTACGGCAGACCGCCCTTCGCCGACGCCAGCTTCAAATGGGGCGAGCCCCAATCGATGAAGATCATCAACGGTCTTTTTGCGGCGCTGTCGGGCGCGATGATGGAGCAGGATGCGCCCATCTATGTGGAGGCGTTGCTGAACCGGCCGGAGGTTTCGGAAGGCAAGATCGGCGTGGTGGGCTATTGCTTCACCGGTGCGATGGCGCTGCGCACCGCCGCGGTCTGCGCAGGCCAAGCTGCCGCCGCCGCGTCCTTCCATGGCGGCCATCTGGTGACCGATGCGCCGGACAGCCCGCACAGCCGGATTCCCGGCGTGAAGGGCGAGCTGTATTTCGGGCATGCGGTCGAAGATCCGCTGATGCCGCCCGATGCGATCGAGAAACTGAACGACACGCTGAAGGCCTGGGGCGGACGTTATCAGAGCGAAGTCTATGAAGGCGCGCGGCATGGCTGGACCGTGCCGGGCCGTGATATCTACAACCCGACTCAGGCCGAACGGCATTATCAAAAACTGTTCGACCTGCTGAAACGCAATCTCTGAGGCTTGGGCGCCGTGCGCGGTGTGTTGCTGTTCCTGATGGCGGCGTTGATCCCGGTCGCGGCGCTTGGCGCCGATGCACCCTTCACGCCGCACTATGTCAGCCAGCGCGTCACCCAGGCGTCGCTGCGCGAAGGACCGGGCTATGCCTACCGGATCCTGTGGGTGTATCGCCACAAAGGCTATCCGTTTAAGGAAAATGCCCGCTTCGATGTCTGGCGGCGGGTGACGACGGTCGACGGCACGGTGGGCTGGATCAACGGCCAGCTCTTGTCCGACGCCCGCACCGTGCTGGTCACCGGAAAGGGGCGGGCGGAGATCCGCAAGAATGAAGACCCGTCTTCGCAGGTGGTGGGCCTGGCCGATCCCGACGCGGTGCTGGGCTTGAAAAGCTGCGGCCCCGAATTCTGCCGGGTGCGCGCCCAGCGCGTGGATGGCTGGATTGCCAGGTCTCGCATCTGGGGCGTCGATCCCGGAGAAACCTTTAAATAGGCGCGGTTCTTTTGATCGCTGGCGCGTCAGTGCCTAAAGTGGCGCATGCCGGTGAAAACCATCGCCAGTCCAGCTTCATCCGCCGCGTCGATCACTTTCTGATCGTTCAGCGAACCGCCGGGCTGGATCACGGCGGTGGCGCCGGCTTCTGCGACCGTCAGCAATCCGTCCGGGAAGGGGAAGAACGCTTCGGACGCCGCGGATGATCCGATGGTGCGGGGCTGGCTCCAGCCCGCCACTTTGGCGGCGTCCTTGGCCTTGATGGCGGCGATGCGGGCCGAATCCACCCGGGACATCTGGCCCGCGCCGATGCCGGCGGTGGAACCGTCCTTGGCATAGATGATGGCGTTGGACTTCACATGCTTGCCCACCGTGAAGGCGAACAGCATGTCGGTGATTTCCTGCGCGCTGGGCTGGCGCTTGGTGACGACTTTCAGCTCCGCGCGGGTGATGCGGCCATTGTCGCGGGTCTGCACCAAGAAGCCGCCCGCCACCGAGCGATAGGTAAGGGTGGGCGCCAAAGGATCGGGCAGGCCGCCCGCGATCAGCAGGCGCAGATTCTTCTTGGCCGCCAGAATGGCTTTCGCATCGTCATCGGCATCGGGCGCGATGATCACTTCGGTGAAGATCTTGGAAATCTCTTCCGCCGTGGCGCCGTCGAGCTTGGTGTTGAAGGCCAGAACGCCGCCGAAGGCGCTTTGGGTGTCGCAGGCCAGCGCCGCCAGATAGGCGTCTTTCAGGCTCTTGCCGATGGCGACGCCGCAAGGATTGGCATGTTTGATGATGGCGCAGGCGGGCGCGATCTTGGGATCGAACTCCGCCACCAGCTCATAAGCGGCGTCGGTGTCGTTGATGTTGTTGTAGGACAGCTCCTTGCCCTGCACCTGTTTGGCGCTGGCGACGCCGGGACGCGAGCCGCCATCGACATAGAAGGCCGCCTGCTGATGCGGATTCTCGCCATAGCGCAAAGGCTGGCGCAGCAGCCCGCCGAACGCGCGGCGGCGGGGCGGGGCGGTCTCGCCATCTTTTTCCAAGGCGCCCGCAAACCAGTTGGACACGGCCGCGTCATAGGCGGCGGTGCGGGCAAAGGCACGCTGGGCCAAAGCCTGGCGCAGCTTGAGGCTAGTGGCGCCCTTGTTCGCGGCCATTTCATCCAGCACCGCTTTATAATCTTCGACATCGACCACCACCGTCACCCAGTCGTGGTTCTTGGCGGCGGAGCGGGTCATGGCCGGGCCGCCGATATCGATATTCTCGATGGTGGTTTCGAAATCGGCGCCCCGCGCCACCGTGGCTTCGAAGGGATAAAGATTGCAGACCAGAAGATCGATGCCTTCGATGCCGTGCGCCTTCATCGACGCGGCATGGTCGGGCTTGTCGCGCAAGGACAGCAATCCGCCATGGACATTGGGATGGAGCGTCTTGACCCGGCCATCCATCATTTCCGGAAAATGGGTGATCTCGGACACATCGGCCACGGCCAGCCCCGCGTCGCGCAGCGCCTTGGCGGTGCCCCCGGTGGAGATCAAGGCGACTCCGTGCCCCGCAAGGCCTTTGGCGAAATCGATCAGGCCGGTCTTGTCGGAAACGGAAAGAAGGGCGCGGGAAATCTTGCGGTCGGTCATGGAGCGGCGTCTCGGGGCGAGGATGCCCGCCGCTCTTATCGCTTCACGGCGCCATATAAAAGGCCCGGGCCGGCCGTTGCGCACAGCGAATACGGCACCGGGAATCACGGTATCGCGCAATCCCGGCGCAAACCGGGATGGCCGGCCCAGGATGACCGTTCCCGGCCGATTCGCCGCAGTCCGCGATTTGTGACCCGGACGGGAGCTTGACCGGTCTTAACCGTCTTGGGGTTCCCCCAAATCCCTATTCGGCCGGCATCATGCTGTGCCCATTATTCGTCATGGACGGGGCATGGGCGGGCTGGGCATGCGGCATGTTTCTTTCCAAGGTCCGCTCCGGGTCCCCGGCCTCTTCGGCGGCCTGGTGGCCAAGATCGCTGGCCGCGGCCTGGACATGGGACTGCACCTGTTGGGTCAGGCCCTGGACCATTTCCGCATAGCGCAGGCCCAGGGTGGCATATTCGTTCATCGCCTGCTTGATCCATTCCTGCTGGGCGCCGACCAGGGCGGTGAGATCGTGCCGGTCATGCAACTGCGCGAAGGCGTTGCCGGCATGGTCCAGCTGCATGCGCGCCAGGCGCAGGGTTTCGTCCCTGGTGAACCGCGCCATGTCTTCCAGCAATGTGCGATTGCGGCCCAGTGCCATTTCCAGGGAATGGCTCAGATGCGCGATGTTCTCGCGCGATCCATTTGCGATAGGATGTTCGTGCATGGGAATTTCCTTTGCTGTTGGGGCTCCAGCCGTCTCTATTCTGACGGGGACAGGAAACGCATTTGTGACGTTCCCCGGATGCTTTGCGGACAAATGTCCGGGGAGCCGGGCGCAAATCGGTCACAGTTTGAAGACAGATAGTTCCACCGGATGATTTGATTCATGACCTGGCGGCGCATCATCGGAGTGGGACTGGCCGGCATCGCGCTGATCGTGCTGCTGCTCTGGGTCCTGCGCGCGCAGCTGGCGGCAGAACTGACGCGCGCCTATTTCCGGCAGCACGGGATCGCGTCTTCGGTGGAGATAGACGGGCTGGGCCTTTCCGGTGTTTCCGGCCGCTTCGCGCTGGGTCCGGCCGACGCCCCCGATGTTTCCGCCGAACGGATCGAGCTTCGCTTCGATCCCTTGCGGCTGATGCCGCGGGTGGTGGAAGTGCGCCTGGTTAATCCCGTGATCCGCGCGCGCGTGGCGGAAAATGGCGCGGTAAGCTTGCCGTCCTTGCAAAGCTGGATCGATTCCTTACGCACCGCGCAGGGACAATCGCGCTTCGTCAGCGAGGATCTGGCGGTTGCGCTGACAGGCCTTCGGGCATTTCTGGCATCGCCTTATGGCGCGCTGGAATTGGACGGCGACGTCAAGCTGGTGCGCAATCTTCCGGTTTCCGCATCGCTCGCGGTCAAACCGGCCGCTATTGCTTATGGTGACATCAAGATCGATCTGAAGGCGGGGCGCCTCACCTACGACAGCAAAGATGGCCGCGTCTCGGCACAGGTCGCGGGCGATCTTGAAGAGTCCAGTTTGCGCTTGCAGGGATTGAGCGCCGATCTGTCCGCCACGGCCTTGCGCTGGACCGTCGCGCGGGGCGGCTTTGCCGTTGCCGCGC
>JAFECO010000109.1 GCA_018242085.1 Pseudomonadota bacterium | reverse complement strand
GTGCCGCTGATGGGCAAGGGCGGCTCCATCATCCTCAATTCCTCATGGCTGGATCTGCGCGGCGTGGCGGGGCGCGGCATTCTTTCCGCGTCGAAAGCGGCGGTGCGCTCCTTCGCCCGCACCTTCGCCGCCGAACTGGCGCCCAAGGGCATTCGCGTCAATGCGGTGAGCCCCGGCTCGATCATCACCCCGCTTCATCGCGGCGGGCGCAGCGAGGCGGATTTCAACGCCTATGTCGAAGCCACGTCCAAGATCATTCCCGCCGGGCGCATGGGCCAGCCGGAAGACATCGCGGGCGCGGCGCTGTTCCTGGCGTCGGATCTCTCCAGCTATGTGCTGGGCGCGGAGATCATCGTGGATGGCGGACGGGCAGAGCTTTAGTTTTTGCCCCCCATCTGTCTTCCCCCGTCATGGGCTTCGCCCAACGGGGGAAGAAAGTCTGAGCCCAGACGGACCGGACGCTTGATTTACACCGTTTCGCGCGCCAATCCACATCACAATTCGACACAATCCGATATGTAGAAGCAAAGTGGCCGGCATCAGCGCTGCCTAATCTTTCCCTCCTAGTGGACGGAAATAAGGGCATGAAGATCGCGCGGCTCAATTTGCGCCTGCCCGCACCAGCAACGCCCGGCTGGCGCAGGGCCACCGATTTCATCTTGTGGGGCGCGGCGCCGCTGCTGCTTTTGATCGGCGCCTTCTTCGTCGCCGATCAGGTGATGGCGGCCCAGAATGTGATCTGGCAGACCGTGATCGCGCGGCGGGTCGAGACCAATGCGCTGGACACCTTTCTCTATGTCCACACCGTCAAGAGCCGGCGGCTGGAATATCTGCTCACCGGCTCGGATCATTATCTGTCCCAGACGGCCCAGGACCACGCCAAGATCCGGGTCAGCTTCAAGGCGCTGGAGCGCGCATTGGCCGACGATCCCGCCCTGGCGGCGGAGTTCCCCATCTTTCGCGCCCATGCCGAGCGCCTTCTCACATTCACCGGACGGCTGGTGGACGAATACCGGACCGGCCACCGGGACAAGGTACGGGCCATGCTGGCGTCGCAAGAATTCATCGATGTGATGGACGATGCCGGCCTCGGCGCGCGCAAACTGATCTTCGGCGAACGGGCGCGCATCATCGCGCTGCAGAAACAGCGCACCGCGGCCTTCAACAACAGCCTGTTCGGCATCGTTATCCTGATCCTGGGCCTTGCCGCCTATTGCGCCGCCCGCATCGCCATTCTGTCCTCCTCGATGCGCCGGCAGAAACGCATCGTGCAGGCGCTGGAGCGCGCCCGCCGCCAGGCGGAAGAAGCGCGCACCGCCGCCGAGAATTCCAGCCGCGCCAAATCCGATTTCCTGGCCAGCGTCAGCCATGAGCTGCGCACCCCGTTGAACGCGATCCTGGGTTTTTCGGAAATGATCGGCAGCGAGGCGCTGGGGCCGGTGGCCAATGGGCGCTATCGCGAATATGCCTGCGACATTCACAAGAGCGGGCGCCATTTGCTCACCCTGGTGGACAATATTCTGGACTTGACAAAGATCGGCGCGGGCAAGCTGGAGCTGCGCGAAAGCGAGTTCGAGACCGGCACCTTGATCGGCGACAGCATCCGGCTGCTGGGCGAGAATGCCAGCCGCCATCTCAGCCTGGCGACGGATTTGCCCGCGCATCTGCCGCTGATCCGGGGCGATTTCACCTTGATCAAGCAGATCCTGCTCAATCTTCTGTCCAATGCGGCGAAATTCACGCCCGAAGGCGGCAAGGTCACCGTCTCGGCGCGCCAGGCACCTGGCGGGGGATTGCGCATCGCCGTGGCCGATACCGGCATCGGCATGGATGGCGAAGACATCAAGCGCGCCATGGCGATGTTCGGCCAGATCGATTCCCGCATCGCGCGGCGCCATCACGGCACCGGGCTGGGCCTGCCCTTGTCGCGCTCCTATGCCGAGTTGCATGGCGGCCAGTTGCTGGTGGAAAGCGAGCCGGGCGTGGGCACCAAGGTGACCTTGTTGCTGCCGTCATCGCGGCTGCGCTGCCCGGCCGCCCTGTCCGCGGCCATGCACGCCTAGCGTGCGTGACCTGTCCGGCTGGTTGCAAATCACAGCATGAAGCCGGGTTAATTAAGAATAGTTCTTATTCTCCTTGGCAGCCCCTTTCGGGCCTGTATAGTCCCGCCGGGGTTTTGCACCTTCGAAAGCCTACGCGAGGCCCCATTGTTGCGGCCCCGCCAGCGAAAGCTGGCGGGGTTCGAAGGGCGCAAATTCCGCACGCCTCCTTTCTCGATCGCGCGCACGCCGAAAATATTTTCACGCCAGCGTTAAGCGCGTCCGCCGCGGAAGTTCCGCGCGCAATGAAATCCAGGATTTATATGGTTAATATTTTGACGGGAACGGAAGCCCTTGCCTTGACGCGGTTGAACGAATTAAAGGCTTGCCGGTAATATCTTATTAAGACGTTTTTACGGGGTTACCCATGCAGAAGATGATGTTCGGCGCGGCCATTGCCGCTTTCATGATCGCCGCTGCGATCCCGGCCTCTGCTGTCACCATGGTGTCCACCACCGGCACTCCGCTCAGCGAGACCATCAAGACCAATGTGGGCGGCAACGGCAACTCGATCGATTTCTTCAGCGATCCGTCGAACCTCAAGGTCGTCTATAGCAGCACCAGCACCTTGAGCCCTAGCTCGACAGGCGGCTTCGCCTTCGTGCAAGGCGTGAGCGATCTGGGCTTCACCAATCTCACCTTGACGCCGGACGGCTTCACCTTCTCCGATCTCAAATTCAACATGCAGTTGCCGGCGCCCGAAGGCGGCTTTGATGCGCCCAATGGCTACAAGACCGCCTTCACCTTCGACACCACGGTCTATTTCACGGGTGCCGGTTCGCCGGTGACCTTCACCAATGCGGGCGGCAATGGTGAGAACCGTTTCCTCATCACCGGCGGCGTGGGCGAAGCGATCAGCAAGATCGTCTTCTCCAATCTGGTCGGCACCTCCACCAAGAATGGCGGCGCGACCTACGTCAACGCCTACAATTTCGACTCGCTGCGCCAGACCTCGTTCGACGCCTTCGCCTCCGGCGTGCCGGAACCCGGCACCTGGGCGCTGTTCATCCTGGGCTTTGGCGCCATCGGCATGATGCTGCGCTCCGGCCGCGGCCGCGTGGCTGCCCGCATCCGCGCTTAAGACACTCCTCTGAAGCGAAAGAAACGGGCCTCCTGACAAGGGGGCCCGTTTCTGTTTGACTGGCCCCATGCTTCTGAATGACGACTTCACGGCCCGCGCCATTGTCCATGCCGGCGCGACGGCCTGGGTGCCCAGCCCCACCAAGGGCGTGGAGCGGCGCATGCTGTTCCGCATCGGCGATGAAAAAGCCCGCGCCACCTCCATCGTGCGCTATGCGCCCGGCAGCCAATTTCCCGCCCATGGCCATCCCGGCGGCGAGGAGATCCTGGTGCTGGATGGCGTCTTCCAGGACGAGAGCGGCGATTATCCGGCGGGCAGCTATATGCGCAATCCGCCGGGCACCCATCACACGCCCGCTTCCGCGCCCGGCTGCGTGATCTTCGTCAAGCTTTGGCAGTTCCGCAAAGATGACGACAGGCTGGTGGCGCTGCGCATCGCCGACACGACGGCCGCGTCCTGGCCCGGCGTCGCCGCCTCGCACAAGCTGTTCGACAGCGGCCATGAGGAAGTGCGCATCGAGACGTGGCAGCGCGATGCCAATGTGGAAATCGCCAATCCCAAGGGCCTGGAGCTTCTGGTGCTGGACGGCAGCTTCACCGACGGCACCGAACTCTTGGAGAAGCATACCTGGCTGCGCCTGCCGCCCGGCCGACACTTGAAGGCGCGCACCGGCGCGCGCGGCGCCCGCGTCTGGCTGAAAGCCGGCGCGCTGCTGCAAGACAATATCTGCGAGTTCTAGGAGAGATTCATGCGGCGCCTGATCGGCCTCACCATTCTGTTCGCCTCGCTGTCCGGCGGGGCGGCATTCGCCACCACGCCGGCGGAATTTGTTTCGGCCTATGCCGGCCAGCTGGGACAGCAGCAGGCGCTCAAGGCGCGCATTCCGCAGGACCTGCGCAATCCCTCCGCCGGGCAGCTCAAGGAATGCACGGCCGGATCGATCGCGCTGTCGGCCAGCCTGCACAAGGACGGCGAAGCCTTGAAAGCCATGTCGCTGACGGGCGATCTGGCCAAGATGGTCCCCACCCTGGTCAATCTTTATGAATCCAAGGCGGTCCAGCATCTGCAATATGGCGCGATCTGCAGCACCATGTCCCAGTCGCCCGCCGGCAGCAAAACCTATCTGGGCGCGGCGGGCGCGGCCCCCCAGGTGCTGGCCCATCTGGCGGCGACCGACCGGGTGATCTTCCAGGGCATGCCCTTGATCGCGGCCACTCTGCTGCCGCCGGGCTCGGATGTGCGCAATCCCAGCACGCGCCTCACCATCACCAAGGCCCAGCGCCTCAAGCTGGTGTCGGACATCGACAAGGCGTTCGACGCGAAGAAGCATCCGCTGCCCAGCGAGATCGGGCCGAGCACCGATATCGTCGTGGCATCGGCCGCGATCCTGCGCGCCTTCCTCACCGACCGCAAAGGCTCGGACGAACGCTGACCCGCGTCACGGGCGGCGTCAGTGGGGCTGCGCCGCCAATTCCGCCTGTTCCCGGTTCAACTGTTTGGTGGTCTCCGCCTCGCTGGCGTTCAAGGCCGCTTCATTCTTGGCCATGCGGCGATGGGCCTTGGGCTTGGCGTCGGCCTTCGCATCGGTATCGGTCTTCATCTCTTCGGTGCCGGCTTGCGGGGCGGCGGCTTTGGGCGCGGCGCTTTTGGGCGTGGTCGCGCCGGGGCTCATCGCGGCTTGCGCGAAAGCACCCGTCGCGGTCATGAGCAGGGCGGCGGCGGCACAGGCAATCATCCTTTTCATGGTGGCATGTCCTTGATGGAACCGTTCCGATAACGCGTCAGTTTCAATTGGGAGCCGCGGCCGGAACTTTTGGTGTATCGTCGGACGCGCGAAGCATCGCCAGGAAGGGACCCATGCCTGCCAGCAAGAAGCCGTCCAAGCCCACCGCCAAAAGCCAAGCCAAGCCCGCCCCCAAAGCCGAAGCCGAACCCGTAAAGGCACAAGCCGCCCAGCCGGACGCGGAAAAGGCAGCGGCACCGAAAGCGCCCGCCAAAGGCAGGCCGCAGATTCCCGGCAAGCCCGAACCCAGCTGGGCGAAATTCAACCAGGGCGGCGGTCACGCGCAGAAGATGATGAAGGGCCGTTCCTTCCGCCATCAGGGACGCTGATCCCGCGCCGGCCGCGACAGCCTGGGGAAGGTCCGGACTGTCGCGCCGGCTTCGATCGGATTTTCCGTTTCGCCAGGACGGGACCGGATAGGGCGTTTCGCGCGTCAGCGAAGACGCCGCTCCAGCTGGCCCCGGCCCAGCTCAGCGACAGAGGCGCAGCCCAACAGCGTCATGGTGCGCGCCAGGTCGGCCTGGAAAATCGCCAAGGCGCGATCCACGCCTTTTTCGCCCGCCGCCGCCAGGCCATAGGCGGAGCCCCGCCCCAGCAGCACCGCCCGCGCGCCCAAGGCCAGCGCCTTGACGATATCGGCGCCCCGCCGGATGCCGCCATCCATCAGCACTTCGCACTGGCCGCCCACCGCCTCGACCACTTCGGGCAAGGCATCCAGGCCCGCCGCCGCGCCGTCGAGCTGGCGCCCGCCATGGTTGGACACCACCACCGCATCGGCGCCCAAATCGGCGGCGCGGCGCGCATCGTCCGCCGTCAAGAGGCCCTTGATCGCGATGGGCCCTTTCCACTGGGCGCGGATCCAGGAAACATCGTCCCAGCCCACTTGCGAGCGTTGCAAGGCGCTGGCGACTTCGATCAACGGCATCGGCCCCTGGCCGGGAATGACCACATTGGGCAGATGCGACATGCGCGCGCCCATCAGGTAATCCATCAGCCAGCCGGGATGGGCCAGAATGTCGGGCAGATAGCGCGCCTTGGCGAAAGGATCGCGGCCCAGAAGCTGCGCCAGCCCGTTGCGCAGGTCGCGTTCGCGCACGCCTCCCACCGGCGTGTCGATGGTGAGGAACAGGCCCTTCACGCCCGCATTTTGCGCGCGCGCGATGGTCGCCTCGCCCGCTTCGCGCCCGCCCATCAGATAGATCTGCATGAACAGCTTCACGCCGGTCGCCGCCACATC
>JAFECO010000108.1 GCA_018242085.1 Pseudomonadota bacterium | reverse complement strand
CGTGTTCGTGGCGGAGAAATTTCTTACCCGCGTCCACACCAAGGAAGAAGCCATGGTGCTGGCGGTGGGGTCGATGGAAATGCGCGATGTGATGCTGGAGGCAGAGCCCAAGCTTTTCTACATCACCGACCATTACAAGAATTTCCCCTATCTGCTGGCGCGGCTGTCCAAGCTCGACAAGGCCACGCTGAAAGATCTGCTCAACGCGCGGCTGCTCCAGATCGAGTCCAAGGCGAAAAAGAAGCGCGCGGCACCGAAGCCAACAGCGAAGAAGCCATCTGTTAAGAAAACAGCGAAGAAAAAGAAACCCTAACGCGACAGCGCAGCCAAAACTCACCATGGCCGGCCCGCGAGCCGGCCATCCATGGATGAGCGGGTCAAGCCCGCCCATGGAGTGAAATGATAGAAATCGGTGATGCTAACGCGGCGAGCGTTTCGCCAGAATCCGCTGCAAGGTACGGCGGTGCATGTTGAGCCGCCGCGCGGTCTCCGACACATTGTGGCCGCAGAGTTCATAGACCCGCTGGATGTGCTCCCAGCGCACCCGGTCGGCGGACATGGGATTTTCCGGGGGCTTGGGCTTGCCGCCCGGCGTCGCCAGCAACGCCGCCAGGATATCGTCGGCATCGGCGGGCTTGGGCAGATAGTCGACGGCGCCGTATTTCACCGCCGCCACGGCGGTGGCGATATTGCCGAAACCGGTCAGCACCACCACGCGGCCATCCGGGCGCACGCTGTGCAGGGTTTCCACCACATCCAGGCCGTTGCCGTCTTCCAGCTTGAGATCCACCACGGCATAAGCGGGCGGCGCTTCCTTGGCGCGGGCCCGGCCTTCGGCCACCGATTCCGCGATCGCCACGGTGAATCCGCGCGCTTCCATGGCGCGCGCCAGCCGCTCGCGCAGGGGACGGTCGTCCTCGACGATCAAAAGGGTCTTGTCTTCGACTGGGCTCATGTCGGCGTTCATGGCATTTTTCCTGGTCGCGCAGCCGGACGGAAAACCGCTCGCCCGCTAACGGGCTCGCACTTTTCCTGGCTGGCGTCCCATGCGCCGGGGACATAGTACCGTGCGCGGGGCGCGTCAATCCGTCTCAATTTGCCTCACTTTGGACCGGCGGCTCCGGGCCGTCGATCACGCCCCTGGGCCAGACGATGGAAACACGCGCGCCGCCGCCCGCCGGATTGCCCGCTTTCACCGTGCCGCCGGTCTGTTCGAGCAGGACTTTGGCGATGAAAAAGCCCAGCCCCATGCCTTCATGCTCGCCCAGCGCGCCGGGATCGATATCGCTGTCGCCGGGCGCATGATGCCCCGGCCGGGAGGTGACATAGGGCTCGCCGATCCGCTCGAAAATCTCCGGCGCGAAACCGGGGCCGTCATCCTCGATCACCACATGGAGATTGTTGACATCCCAGGACGCCTGCATCCGCACTTCGGTCTTGGCGAAATCGGCGGCGTTCTCGATGATGTTGCCCAACCCGTGCAGCAATTCCGGCGCGCGCCAGACCTGTGGGACCGGATTGTCGGCATCGCCATGGGGCACCGCCACGGTGATATCCACATCATCGCCGCGATGCGGGGCGGCAATGTCGTCCAGGAGCGCCCCCAAGGGCAGCCGCGCCGCCTGGCCCAGCATGGCTTCTTCCGGATTGGCGAGGCGGGCGATGATGGCGCGGCAGCGTTCGGCCTGGTCACGCAGAAGCCGCACATCCTCGACTTCGGCGGAATTGGCGGGCAGCGCCCGCTCCAGTTCGCGCGCCACCACGGCGATGGTGCCCAGCGGCGTGCCCAGTTCATGCGCCGCCGCCGTCGCCAGCGCGCCCAGCGATGCCAGGCGATGCTCGCGCGCCAAGGCCAGTTGCGTGGCCGCCAGGCCCGCCGACATGCGGGCGGATTCCGAAGCGATGCGCCAGGCATAGACGGAGGTAAAGCCGATGCCGATCACCAGCGCCGCCCAGATGCCGGCCTGGTAAAGCTGCGGCAGCTCCAGCACATCGCCGGCGGGCCAGGGCAGGGGCCGGTGAAAAATGCCGATCAGGCTGACGGAAACAAAAGCGATCCCCGCCAACACCAGCGTATTGCCCAGGTTGAGCGTGGCGGCCGCGATCACCACCGGCGCCACGAACATCAGCGCGAAGGGATTGGTGATGCCGCCGGTCAGATAGAGCAGCGCCGCCAGCTGCAGCACGTCGAAGGCGAGATAATAGCTGGCTTCGCGATTGGCGAGGCGATGGCTGGCGGGATAGCGCAGCGCCAGCACGATGTTCAGGACCGCGCTGACCGCGATGGCAAGCGCGCAATAACCCAAAGGCAGGCTGTAGCCGAACGCGAAATAGACCAGAAACAGCGCCGCCAACTGTCCGGAAATCGCCAGCCAGCGCAGGTTGGACAGGGTGCGAAGACGCACCCGGCCCCGCTCCGCGCCGGTCCGCGATGCGACATAAAGCCTGGGCTTGATCGGTTTTGAAGACGCGTCGGACACCGGAACACTCTAAAATCTTTTTGGGAGCAGGCACAGGCCCGCGACAGCGTGCCCGACAGGGCGGCGCTTGCGATGCGAAGGCCGGAGGGGATTAATCATCCTATGCTGAAGACCAAAGACGCGTTGCTCGTCCTGGCGCTGCTGGCGGCGGCAGCCCTGGGCGCTTTTCTCTGGATGAAAGGCGATCAGGTGCCCCAGTTGGGCGGCAGCGTGATCACCGGCCAGATCGCCGTGGGCGGGCCCTATGCCCTGACCGACCAGGACGGCAAGCCCCGCGCCTCAACGGATTTCGGCGGCAAATATCAGCTGATCTATTTCGGCTACACCTTCTGTCCCGATGTCTGTCCCACCACCCTCGCCCTGATGGCGGCGGCCCTGGACAGGCTGGGCCCGGACAAGGACCGCATCGTGCCGGTCTTCATCACCATCGATCCGGAGCGCGACACGCCGGACGCGATCAAGAAATATGTGGCGGCGTTCGGGCCGCAATTCGTCGGCCTGACCGGCACGCCGGACCAGATCGCGAAAGTGGAAAAGGAATTCCGCGTCTATGCCAAGAAAGGCCCCGTGGAAAACGGCACCTATGCCATGGACCATTCCAGCGTGATGTATCTGATGGGGCCAGACGGCAAGCTTAAGAGCTTTTACGACGAAGCCACCACGCCGGAGGATCTGGCGCAGAAGCTGAAAGCGAAACTCTAAAGCTTCGGCAGTGCCAGACCATTTTGTGCGCAGGCCGCGATCAGCGTGTTCTGCATCAGACAGACGATGGTCATGGCGCCGACACCGCCCGGCACCGGGGTGATTGCGCCCGCCACTTCCTTGGCCGATTCGTAATCGACATCGCCGACCAGCTTGGTCTTGCCGCCGCCCGCATCGACGCGGTTGATGCCCACATCGATCACCGTGGCGCCCGGCTTGATCCAATCGGCTTTCACCAGTTCCGGCTTGCCGATGGCGGCGACCAGAATGTCGGCGCGGCGCGCGATGGCGGGCAGGTCGCGGGAGCGCGAATGGGCCATGGTGACGGTGGCGTTGGCGGCCAGAAGCAGCTGCGCCGCGGGCTTGCCGAACAAGAGCGAGCGGCCGATCACCAGCACGTCCTTGCCCGCGATGTCGCCCACATATTCCTTGAGCAGAAGCATCACGCCCGCCGGGGTGCAGGAGACAAGATGCGCGCGGCCCGATAGCAAAAGGCCCGCATTGGTGGGTGTCAGCGCGTCCACATCCTTGGCGGGATCGAGCGCATCCAGCACCGCGGCTTCGTCCAGATGCTTGGGCAGCGGCAGCTGCACCAGGATGCCATGCACGGATGTGTCGGCGGAAAGCTCGCGCACTTTCGCCAGCAGCGTTTCCTGGCTGGTGTCGGCGGGGAGCGCCACATGCACCGATTTGAAGCCCAGCGCTTCGGCGGTCTTTCCTTTGTTGCGGACATAGACTTCGGACGCCGGATCGTTGCCCACCAGCACGGTGGCAAGACCGGGCTGTAAGCCATGCGCGGATTTCAGCCGGGCGGTTTCGGCGGCGATCTTTTCGCGCAGTCTGGCGGCGGACGCCTTGCCGTCGATAATGGTGGCGGTCATGACGTCAGATACCGTATCGCGCGCTGATCCAGCCGATCGTGTATTGCAGCGTGATGATGATCACGAACACGATGATCGGCGACAGGTCCAGCCCTCCCATGGGCGGCAGGAACTTGCGGACCCGCCGGAACACCGGCTCGGTCAGGGCGCTCAGCATGTGCAGCAGCGAGCGGACGAAATTGTTGTAAGTGTTGATCACATTGAAAACGATCAGCCAGCTCACGATCACGGCGGCGATCACGATCCACTTGTAGATTTCCAGCAATTCGATGAGCAGGAAGAAGATAGGGTTCATTCTCATGTTGTAACGATCCCCGGCCTTCGCCCGCAAGCCGGGTTTGCCAGGGAAAGCCTGAATTTTCCCGCCGCCTTGACGGGCACCCTGGGCCTTCCTAAAACCCCCGTCCTTGCCGGTCGTTACGCGGCGAGGACCGGTTCGGGGCTGTAGCTCAGTTGGGAGAGCGCCTCGTTCGCAATGAGGAGGCCAGCGGTTCGATTCCGCTCAGCTCCACCATTCCCCCCGACAGGGCGGAATGACCGAACCGAAGCAATCCCTTGGATCACGGCATCGCTCTCGATCCCGGCCTTCGCGGGCCCAGAGGTCCGCTCGGCGTTCGGGCGGCAAAAGGTCCCCCGGACCTTTTGCTTAATCGCCCTCACTCCGCTCAGCTCCACCATTCCCCCCGACAGGGCGGAATGACCGAACCGAAGTCCCGCTTGCCGGATGCCACCATTAAAATTTCATTTACCAATCCGTGGCTTATGCTTGGCCATGCGGTTTGGGCGTCTTCCCATCTGGCTTGGCCTCCTGACCTTTTTGCCGCTGGTGGCATTGGGGGCGGAAGAAGCCGGCGACAAAAAATCATCGGAGCACAAGCTCACCCAGGCGGTGAGCTATCTGTCGCTCGACCCGATCTACACCACCATCGTGGACGACAACCGCGCCGAGGGCATGCTGATGGTGGGCGTGGGGCTGGACGTGCCCGATGAGGCCTTAAGGGAGGTCGCCACCCGCTCGATGCCGGTCTTGCGCGATGCCTATGTCCGCAGCCTGATGGCCTTCACCGCCAACACGGTGCGCACCGATGCCCAGCCGGACGTGACCCTGCTGGCTACCCGGCTGCAGGCTGTCACCGACCGCGCCTTGGGCAAGAAAGGCGCCAAGATCCTCTTGGCCCAGGTCGCCATCCGCGTCAGCCGCTGACCGGCGCGCATCGCCGCAACCGAGCACGGTCCGAAATTTATTCCGCGGAACTCACGGGTTTGCATGGGGCGGGCGGTTTGGGCGAAGGACAATTCGCGCTACACCCAGACGTCGCCGAATCGCGGACTTCGAGGAGATGTCGGTTCCAAAACCCATCGCGGTGCTGGTGCCATCCCTGGCGGTTCTGATCCTGGGGCTGGCGGTGCTGTTCGCCGACCAATCCGCCGCGATGCTTTGGTTCACCCGAATACAGGACGGCGTCTGGCATGCCTGGGGCGCGGTCCATATCGCGCGGCCATTCTGGGCGAAATTCGCGGAAATGGCGTTCCTGCTTGTCACCGGCGGCGCCGCGATCGCGCTGGTGCTGAAGACGCATATTCACCGCGCGGCGTTGTTCATTCTGTGCGGACTGATCGCCGCCTTCTATCTGGGCCTGTTGTGCGCAAGGCTGCGCGGCGATGCGCTGGACGTGACCGGCACCGGCACGATGCTGCTCCTGGTCTTTGCGGCGGCGGCCGCCGCGCGCATGGCGCAGATCCACGCCCTGAAACGGGATCTGCGGCTGGCCTTTGCCGATTCCTTGCCCCGCGCCGCCATCGAGCGGATCGCGCGCAATCCATCCCTGCTGCCGCTGGATGGGGAGACCCGCAACATCACCTATCTGGCGTGCGGCGTGCGCGGCCTGGCCGATCTGTCGGCGATATTCCGCGAGGACCCTAAAGGCTTCACCCGTTTGCTGGAACAGGTCCTGACCCCGCTGATGGGCCAGGTGCTGCGCCATGGCGGGGTGATCGACCGGCTCACCGCCGACGGCTTCACCGCCTATTGGAACGCGCCGCTGGACGATCCGGCCCATGCCGCCCATGCCTGTGAAGCCGCCAATGGCATGATCGCGGCATTGGCGCGGGTGAATGAAGATCTCACCGCCGGATACAGGCCGGGCGGGCCGGA
>JAFECO010000107.1 GCA_018242085.1 Pseudomonadota bacterium | reverse complement strand
GCTGGCGCTGGAGGCCACGGGCGCGGGCACCAGGGCCAGCATGACCTTCGACGGCTTTGCCGGCATCGGCCGCGCCGACTGGCCCGACCTGGTGGCGGACTACGAGCGCGGCAGCGACCAACACAACACCTTGCAGGCCCTGGCCCGCCTGGCGGAAGCCGGATGAGGACCGAACGCGCCGATACGCTGTTCAAGGTGCTGGCCGATCCCACGCGGCGGCGGATGCTGGATCTTCTCGCCGGCAAGGGCCCCCTCAGTGTCGGCCAGCTGGCGGCGGCCTTTCCCGACCTGGTCGCGTCGGGCATCTCCAAGCATCTGATGGGCTTGCGCGCCGCGGGACTGGTCAAGGCCGACCGCGACGGGCGCCAGCGCATCTACAGCCTCAACGCCAAGGCGGTGACCGGCACGCTTCAGCCCTGGCTTTCGAAATATGAGCGCTATGCGGAGGCCGCGCTGGAGCGGCTGCGCGAAGCCGCGGAGGACGACCAAGCCGATCGGTAGAAATTCCATCGAGGGAGATTGCGATGACATCACGCATGATCTTGGCGGGCGGGTTGCTCTTGGCGTTCGCGCCCCATGCCTGGGCCTCCGGCACGGAGGTGGAGGCCACCATCGCCCAATTCTCGGCCGCGCTGCATGCCGGCGACAGCAAAACGGCCAGGACTTTCCTTGCCCCCCGCACCGTCATCCTGGACGATGTGGCGCCTTATTATTGGGGCGGGCCGAAAGCTTTCGAGAATTGGCAGGCCGATCTCGCCAAGGCGAGCGCGGCCAGGGGCATACGTGAAGAGGACGCCGTTCTGGGCGCGCCCACGCGGGTGGACGTCACCGGCGATCGCGCCTATGTCATTCTGCCCGCCACCCACACCTTCAAGATGAAGGGGCGCATGATGCGCGAAGTGGCGCAGCTCACCTTCACGCTCGCCAAGGACGTTGCGGGCTGGAAGATTGTTAGCTGGGCCTGGACCGGACCCCAAGCCACGCCGGTTCCGTGAAGGATATTGTTGGACATATTTCGAGGCCCTCCGCTTGCGCTCCGGGCGTTCGGGGCTTGAAATCGTCCACTGGACGATTTCACCCTGCGGGACACCCCTCACAGTCGAAATCCTCTCTTCCCGCGCGTCATGGAAGCGGCCGCTCGCGGCCCAACCCGAAGGAGACGATGATGGAATATATGCTGGTGCTGTTTTCCGACCCCAAGCCCTTGATGACCATGAAGCCGGCCGAGATGGAGCAGATGGCGGGCGCCTATTACGCCTTCACCCAGGCGCTGCAGAAGGAAAAAGCCTTCGTCGATTCCCGCCGCCTGAAGACCGCCGCCGACGCCACCACCGTCACCTTGGACGGCGGCAAGTCCAAAGTGGTGAACGGTCCCTATATCGAAACCAAGGAAGAATTGGCGGGCTATTACCTGATCGACGTGCCCGACCTGGACGCGGCGTTGAAATGGGCGGCGCGCTGCCCCACCGCGGGCCATGGCCATGTCGAAGTGCGGCCGATCTGGCCGATGCCCGGCTGAACAGCGTGGCGGAAGGCGATGAGATTGCACGCGAGACCGCCGAAGCGGTGGCCCGCCGCAGCTACGGCAAGCTGGTCGCCTTTCTTGCCGCCCGCACCCGCGACGTGGCGGCGGCGGAAGACGCGCTGGCCGAGGCTTTCGCGTCGGCGCTGGCGCATTGGCCCACGCGCGGCGTGCCGGACAATCCCGAAGCCTGGCTGATCGCCGCCGCAAAACGCAAAGCCATCGACGCGCACCGGGCGGCCCGGCGCGGCGAGAAAGCGGTGCCGCACCTGGCGTTGATGACGGAGGAACTGGCGACGGCGTCCAGCGGCGAAATCCCCGACGAGCGGCTGAAGCTTCTTTTCGCCTGCGCGCATCCTGCCATCGATGAAGCGGTGCGCGCGCCATTGATGCTCCAGACCGTGCTGGGTTTCGACGCCGCCGCCATCGCTTCGGCCTTCCTGGTCTCACCCGCCGCGATGAGCCAGAGACTGGTGCGCGCCAAAAGCAAAATCCGGGAAAGCGGCATTCCCTTCCGCGTGCCGGAGCGCGAGGATTTGCGCGAGCGCCTGCCCTTCGTGCTGGACGCGATCTATGCCGCCTATGCCGAAGGCTGGTCCGATCCCATGGGCACCGATCCTTCGGCGCGGGCCATGGCGGGCGAAGCGATCTGGCTGGGGCGTCTGGTGGCGGCGCTGCTGCCGGACGAAGCCGAAGCGCTGGGCCTTCTGGCCTTGATGCTGCATTCCGAGGCGCGCCGCGCCGCCCGCCGCGATCCGTCCGGTGAATTCGTGCCTTTGTCGGAACAGGACACGGGGCTTTGGGACGGGGCGATGATGCGCGAAGCCGAAGCATTGCTGCGCCGCGCCGCCGCCTTGAACGCCATCGGCCGCTTTCAACTGGAAGCGGCGGTGCAATCCGCCCATGCCGTGCGGGCCCTCAAAGGCGGCGCCGACTGGGCCGCCATCGTCACATTATATGATGCCTTGTGGACAATGACGGGTTCGCCCGTGATCGCCATCAACCGCGCCGTCGCCCTGGCCGAAACCCAGGGCGCGGAAGCCGGACTTGCCGCGCTGGACGCGCTGGATCCCAAATCCTTGTCGCAATATCAGCCCTATTGGTCGGCGCGGGCCCATCTTCTGGCCGGGACCGGCGCGATGGACGAAGCCCGCGCCGCTTACGACCGCGCCATCGGGCTCGAGATCGATCCGGCGGTGCGCCGCTTCCTGCAACTGAAGAAGACGCGGCTGGCGCATTGACGCCCGCGGCCCAAAAAAACCGCGACGCGCCACGCAACGCTCGCGCGCCTTTGCCGTTCCCAACTCATGTCCCGCACCGGCCGCGCCGGGAACTTTGAAGCGAACATCCGTGTACTTCGCGGAATCGGGGCGGAACGCAAACCATCGTTTAGGGAACATCGTCATGCAGGTACATGAATTGATGAGCCGCGACGTCGCCACCATCACGCCGGGAACCACATTGAAGGACGCGGCCCGCCGCATGGCCGCGCTCGATGTCGGCGCTCTGCCGGTCAGCGACAAGGACCGGCTGGTGGGCATGATCACCGACCGGGACATCGCCGTGCGCGGCGTCGCCCAAGGCAAGACGGCGAACGCCAAGGTGCGGGACGTGATGACGCCCGAGATCAAATATTGTTTCGACGACCAGGAGCTGGACGAGATCGCCGCCAACATGGCCGATATCCAGGTGCGCCGCCTGCCCGTGCTGGACCGGGACAAGCGCCTGGTGGGCATCCTGTCCTTGGCCGACATCGCCGTCAGCGACGATACCGGTTGCGCCATCGAAGCCTTGAGCGGCATCTCGCGCGCCAATGGCGGCCCCGCCGTCTTTCCCGTGCTTTGAAGAGCGGCTTGGCGGAAGAGCCCGGCGCCTTCTCATAAATTTTTCGGAAAAATTGCCTTCGCGCGGTGGAAAAATCGCAACAGGCTTTGGGCCAATTTGCCCCATGCCCGATGCCATGACCATCGCCGCCGCGGGAGTGCGCGCCAATCTGGCGGCGCTGTCCGATGCCGCCACTTCCGTCGTGGCCGCCACCACGCCGGGCTTGCAAAGCGGCCCGCCCGCTTCCTTCAAGCCGTCGGGATTCCTGCTCGCCTATAATCCCGATGCGCCTTTCGCCAATCTGCAGGATCTGGTCGCGGTGCCCGACGCCAGCCCCGAAGCCGCCATCACCGGCATGCTGGAAGCCGCCAATGGCGCGCGCGCCAATCTGGTGGTCTATCGCATCGCCTCGCATCTCTACCGCTCGCTGCTGAAACTGTAGGCGCCGGGCGAAAAGGGCGGCGCTGTTCAGCGCGCGACCAGCCTGCCGATGGCCGCGACCAGTTCCACCTGCTTGGCGCGCTTGGAAAGCGCCCGCCATCCGGGCTGCATCCGGCCCAGCAACACGCCGTCGACATGCCGCGACAGGAGCATCACGCGCAATCCCGGCCGGCGATGGCATATATGGATCGCCAGATCCGTGCCGCTCAATTCATCTTCCAATTCCTGGTCGGTGAGCAGGATCTGGAATTCGGTGCCGGCAAAAGTCAGTTCCAGCGCTTCGCTGCACGACGCGGCTTCCAGCACCGTGGCGCCGTAATCGCGCAACAGGCTCGCCACCGCCTCGCGCAATTCGGCAAGGTCTTCCACCAAGAGAATGGTGACACCGTTCAGATCGATCGTGTCTTGCGGCGCTTCGTCATTCTGGAAAACTTCCCACGTCATGGACGCCTCCCATAAGGCGCGGCGCGATATCCGGCGGATCGCCATGCCCGTGAAAGTTCCTGCAGATCAGAAAGCGGCGGGCTGCGTCAATTTCTCCGGTACCCAAAGCGGGACGGCCATTCCGGCGGAATACCGCCATTTCGCGCGGCCTATACCCAAATTGGGTAATTTGCGTTCTTCATAATCGCTCTTACGGTTCGTATAGGCGCGCGGTTCGTATAGGCGCGGGCGCCCGGAAAGTTCGATTTGCGAATAGCTATCACAAACCACTCATGTCCGACGAGCAGGCCAAGTCCTCCCTTCCCGCCAACGGTTCTTATTTCCTCGATACCTTCGGGGTGGCGATTGCCGGCACGTATTATCTGATCCGCAGCTTCACGCGCATGATGGCGCTGGGCAATGGCGACTTGCGGAAGGTCATCGTGTTTCGCGCGATCTGGGCCAGCAATGTGCGCCGGCTCGCCGCAAGCCAGGCCAATGCGCGGTTCGACAGCCGGTCCACGCCGCCGCCCCTCGACATGTTTCAGCCGATCAGCGGGTTGGCCGTCGCCGAAGCGATGCGGATGCCCTATGAAAGCGTGAGGCGCAAGATCAACGCGCTCAAGCGCGAAGGGCTTTGCATCGTGACGCCGCAATCGGGCCTGGTGGTGGACGTGTCCGCGATCGACCGGCATCCGGCGCGCGACATGATCGAGCGGCACTGCCTGCACAGCATCGACCTGCTGGCCGCGGACCTGCATCATCTGGGCTTCGATTTCTCGCGGCTGCCCCAGCCGGAGGAAACCGCCGCCATCACCTCGCGCGGCATCATGCGGATCAGCGCGGAACTCGACTTGCAGCTGTTCGATGTCTTCGCGCAGCTGGACGGGTGCGACCTGGTCGAATGGTTCGTGATCCTGTCGATCTGGGACGTCAATGTCGGCCGCTATTACGAAGCGCGCCGCGACGATCCGGAGATGGAGGCCGCGCCCGACGCCGAGCGCACGCCCATCAGCGTCCGCAAGCTTTCGTCCATCTTGGGAATGCCGCTGGAAACCACCCGGCGGCATGTCAATACGCTGCTCGATCGCAAGGTGCTGACCCGGCCCGACGCCCGCGGCGTCATCGTCTCTTCCAGCCTTTGGAAAGACGCGCAGCATCGCTCCGCGCACCGGCGCATCTGCATCATCATCGCCCGCGCCATGAGCGAGCTGGCGCGGCAAGGCGTTCCCTTGAAGCGGGAGCGGCCAAGTTCCGCCGGATGGCACAAATCCTCCGGCACGCCGGCGAACGGCGACCCAAATTGAGTAATCAAAAGCGGGCATCGCTGCTATCCGGCTGATAGAACTGCACAATGCCGCATCTGAACGACCTGCATCGCAAATCCAGAACAGACGATGGGCATTCTTCTTCCGCGCCGGCGGCCTTGCTTCAGGCTCGCCTGTTCATTTTCAGCCGGGGCGTCAGCACGCCTTGCACGGTCGCCGGAATAACCGGGTCCGATCTCGCCCTCGCCTGCCCTTATGAAGGCCCGCCCGGCACGGCGGTGACGATCCTGCTGGAGAATTTCGGCGCCTTGACCGGCATCATCCTGGGCCGGGAAAAAGATATCCTGCGCCTGCGCTGCACCATCGGCGACAGCTGGAATATGCGCCTGCTGCAGGATCTGACCCATTTCATTTCCACAAACGGGAAAACACGTCCGATGCCGGACCAGGGGAATCTCGACTCTTTTCCCGTCGATGGAGATTTCCTGCGCGCCAATGGCGAGCGGGTGAAATTCGAACTGTCCCGGATCTCGGCGCACGATATCCGCGTGAAATCGCCGGTTCAGCCGCCGGTGGGAGAATTTCTCAATTTCGGGATCTTCTTCGCCCGCGTGACCCGGCGGCACGAGGACGGCTTCAAGGCGCAGTTCCTGGATAACATATAGTCTTTGCCCCAGCAGGCATCGTCATTCGCGGGTGATGCCACATATCCCCGGTTGCATCCGGCGCGGCGTCATGGGGCGGACA
>JAFECO010000106.1 GCA_018242085.1 Pseudomonadota bacterium | reverse complement strand
GACATCTTCCCCCGTCAGGCCTTCGGCCACGGGGGAAGAAATTCTCGACCAAGGCGAAAGAGCGCTTGTTGAAACCTACACAGACCCGGCTCCCCCGCGCGCGTTAGTGCACTTGCGGGGGAGTGCCCGTGGGCCGCGCTCTCGAGCGTGCGAAGGGGGCAACTTCAACTAGCTTCTGCTTGCTTCAAACAAGAACCAGTTCCGTTTCTCCGCCTGGTCGATGAAGGTTTCCAGGATCGAGGCGGTGGCGACGTCTTCGTGTTCGTCGGCGACCTTATGCGCCTTGCGCATCGCCTTGATCACCGTCTTGTTGTCGTCCATCAGCTCGGTGAGCATGTCGGCGGGGGCGACGAAATCCTTGTCATTGTCCTTGATGCTCTGGCGCCTTCCGATCTCGCCGATGGAATGCAGAGTGCCGGCGCCCAGCTTGCGCACCCGTTCGGCCAATTCATCGGTGGTGGCGAAGATCTCCGCCGCCTGCTCGTCGAACAGAAGGTGATAGTCGCGAAAATGCGGCCCCGACATATGCCAATGAAAATTCTTGGTCTTGAGATAAAGCGCGAAGGCATCGGCCAGGCAGCCATTCAGGGCATCCGCGATCTCCGGCACGGCATTGCCGGAAAGGTCGGTCTGGGTGGAAAGGCGGGGCGCAATTTTGGCTTTGGCGGATTTGCTGTCTTTGGCCATGGGGAAACCTCGATAGGAACCGGGGAAAATTCTCCTTTAGAACGCCTATAAACTGGGATGGTTGCGTGGATTGCGGCATCGTCCATGCATCCAGTTCCGCCGGATTGCGTTTTGGTCATGCAGACGCGGCATGAAATCCGAAAAAGGGTGTCCGATGCGCAAAATTCTCATTTGCCTGGCAGCACTTGCCCTGGTGGCCGGCTGCGCCACCCGCCAGCGTGTCGATGTCGGTTTCAGGGCCGGCGGCCCGGCTTATTACGACAGTTATTATGACGGCTATTACGGCCCCTTCGAGGACGGCTATTGGGGCAATGACGGCTTCTTCTGGTATTATTCCGGCCGCGACCGGATCTGGCATCGCGACCAAGCCCGCCATTTCCGCCGTGACGCCGGGCCGGGGTTCAATCATGTCCGCGGCCATGGCGGCCGCCGCGAGCATTGATTTTGGCCTTAAGCGGTAGCGGCTATTAAAAAAAGTCCAATGAATCCGCGTGGTTGGCGGCCTTGTTCGGGACCGCCGGGGTCGTTAAGTTCGCCCCCCGACCTTAAGCCGAAAGCTTTGCCATGCCGCTGCTACGTTTTATTCCCGAAGCCACGAAAATCGATTTCGTGGGGCTGCGCTACATCGCCTTCGCCATCGACGGCTTGCTGCTGATCGTTTCGATCGTCGCGATCGCCTGGCACGGCTTCAACCTGGGCATCGATTTCACCGGCGGCGTCTTGATGGACGTGAAAGCGGCCCAGACCGTCGATATCGGGCCCCTGCGCGAAAAAGTGAACACGCTGGGCTTCGGCGAAAGCCAGCTCCAGTATTTCGGCGGCGGCGAATGCGACAAGCCCGCCAACAGCTGCGTCCAGATCCGCGTCCAGCCCAAGCAGGTGAAGGCGGGCGGCGACCAGAACGCCGCCGACCAGGCGGTGGTGCAGGCGATCAAGGACAAGCTGGGCAAGGACTTCACCGTGCGCAGCACCTCGGTGGTGGGACCCAAGGTCAGCCAGGAATTGTTCCATGACGGCGTGATCGCCACCCTGCTCGCCATCTGCATGATCGCGATCTATGTCGCGGTGCGCTTCGAATGGCAGTACGGCATCGGGGCGGCCTTCGCCACCGGCCATGACGTGCTGGTGACGGCGGGGCTGTTCTCCGTTTTCCATCTGGATTTCGGCCTCACCGCGGTGGCGGCGCTGCTGACATTGGCGGGCTATTCGATCAACGACACGGTGGTGGTGTTCGACCGTATCCGCGAGAACCGGCGCAAATATAAGCGCATGGGCCTTCGCGACATGATCAACCTGTCCACCAATCAGATGCTCACCCGCACCATCCTAACTTCGGTGGCGACCTCGGTGTCGCTGATCCCGCTGCTCTTGTTCGGCGGCCCGGCGCTGTTCGACTTCTCCGCCCCGATCCTGTTCGGCATCATCGTGGGCACGTTCTCGTCGGTCTATGTCGCGGCGATGCTGCTGCTTTATCTGCCCGCCACGCCGGGCAGTGTTGAAGCCAATAGCGGATCGTCCGAAGCTACAGCTTAGGGTCGCGGTTCTTTTCGTCCGTGGCGTTGTCGCGCGTGCTCACGTGCGTCCGCACGCTCCGCGCGTCGCTCCTAGCCACGAACGAAAATCCCTCGCGACGAGCGCGCTGATAATGGCTGCTGCTTACAGCGGGAACCAGTCTCTACGGTCCGAATATGCCTGGTAATGCACATTCGCGCCGGCGCGGAAGCCGACGCCGGTGCGGATCGGCGCCAGGGTGACGCCGCCGGAACGCTGGTAATTCACGCCCAGCCCCGCCACGAAATAGAAGCTGCCTTCCACGCCCGGGAAGCGCTGGAACAGCCGCCGGTCCTCGCGCAGATTGTAGCAGAGGGTGAAGCATTTGGAGGCATTGCCGCCCACATCGAAGCCCACCGAGGGCCCGCGCCAATAGACCATGCGCGGATCGCGGGTCTTGCGCACCAGGTAACCGGAGCCATAGCGCAGCCCCACCACAAAGGCGCCCGAACCTTCGTCGCCCTTGATGTAAGCATCCGGCTCGCCCAAATCGGCGAACACATGCTGCACCGCCTTGGCCATCGCCTCGGTGGTGATGCCGAAGAAATCCGCGCCCGCCTGGGTGATCTCGTTGGCGGTGTATTTGGCGTCATCGCCCACATCGGCCAGGGCCGCGCCTGGGATCAGCATTGTGCCCGGCACCAGCGAGGCGAGGCCGGCGAGAAATTCCTTGCGGTTCATGGGAAGCGCCCTTTCACGAATCAGGTTCATGAAGTTTCACCGAGATTTGGGCAATTTTACAGCTTGTTCCGCGTTTCTGGGGTGTATTACAGGACAGAAAGGCAGGTTGCGCATGGACAAAATGAGGCAAGGGGTGGGGCTCACCCCCTTCGGCGCAGTGGCCATTCTGGTGATGCTGGGCATTCTGGGATGGGCCGTATGGTATGCCGTCGGCGCCTGGACCGCGATGCGTGGTGTGACCATCTCCACCCTGGGCTGGGTGTTCATGGGGCTGGGCGTGACCGTCACCTTCCTGGTCGGCGCCGGACTGATGGCGTTAGTATTTTACTCATCACGCCATGATATGGATCGCTGATATTGAGCCTATTTTTGCTTAAAAAGCGATGCGATATCAAAGACGGTTCCAGACCTTCCGGCCGGGCAAGGCGCAGAAGTTCCTGCGCTGGGCGGGATTGAATTTCCTCAGCCTGATCGTGATCGCGCCGTACAGCTACGAACATTCGTCGGCGAAGATCGCGCTGATCTTGGTGCTGGGCGTGTCGCTGATCGTGCTGCTGACGCTTGCGCTCAAGCATCATCTCTACCAGTCGCGCCGGTTCTTCGATTCATAAAGCGCGTTCTTTTTGACGCTGGCGGCGTCGCACGCAGCCCTGCACCGCTTTAAGCCTTCGGCTTAAAGCCCCCTGGCGACGAACGCTGTATTTTCGAAACCCGGCTTTCCATAGAGAAATGGCGTGCCGTCCCAGCGTTTGACGCTGCCGCCTGCCGCGTTCAGCACGGCATGACCGGCGGCGGTGTCCCATTCCATGGTGCGTCCGGCGCGGACATAGATATCGGCTTCGCCCGCCGCCACCAGGCAGAATTTCAGCGACGATCCCGCGCTGACGAATTGGCGCACCGTGAAGCGGCTGAGAAACTCGTCCGTCTCCGGATCGCGGTGGCTGCGGCTGCCCACCGCCACCCAGCCTTCGGCGGACGGGCTGCGCGCCCGGATGCGCCGCGCGGAAGATGCATAGAAAGGCGCGTCCGGATTCTGCGCCGCTTCGAAGGCGCCGCTCGCATCGCCGAAAAACATCCGTTCCTTGGCGGGCGCATAGACCGCGCCCGCGACCGCGATGCCGTCCTTCACTTCGGCGATGTTGACCGTGAACTCGCCATTGGCTTTCAAGAATTCGCGCGTGCCGTCCAATGGATCGACCAGGAAGAAGTGCGCGCAAGGCTCGCAGCTTTGTCCGGCCGCCGCCGCTTCTTCCGCCGCCACCGGCAGGCCGGGAAACTCCCGCGCCAGGGCTTCCAGGATGAAGGCCTCGGCTTCCTCGTCGGCATCGGTGACGGGCGAGCGGTCTTCCTTGATCCGGCCGCGGGCGCCCGCCCGGTAATGCCGCATCACGATGGTGCCGGCCCCGGCCGCGATGGCGGCAAGCTTGGCGGCGGTGATCTCCATGGCGATGCTCCGATGTCTCAGGCCCTTATGGCCCCGTTCGCGCGCCCGGCAAAGGCAAGCAGGCGCCTTAAGAATTCATTAATATCCTCTATGCGTCTTTACCATTTGGATACCAAGGCCGGTCACAGGCCCGGTGCCGCGAAAACACAGGCTTTCTTCCCCCGCATGGCGGAGCCATTGGCGGGGGAAGATGTCTTCTGAGGGCTCGTCCCGAAGAAGACAGATGGGGGAAGTAAAAGTCATGAACGAGATCGAATTCTCCGCTCTGATGGTGAGCCGGGTCTGCCACGACCTGGTCGGGCCTCTGGGCGCGGTGGTCAACGGCCTGGAAGTGCTGGAGGACGAAAACGACGCCGCCATGCGCGACGATGCCATCAAGCTGGTGACCTCCAGCGCCAACCAGGCGCTGGCCCGCATCCAGTTCATGCGCATCGCCTTCGGCGCGGCGGGTTCGGCGGGCGCCGAGCTGGATCTGGGCGAAATCGGACGCTTGATCCAGGGCCTTTTGGAAGGCGGCAAGGTCAAGCTGGAATGGAATGTGCCCCAGGCCTATTGGGGCAAGGACTGGGCCAAGCTTTTGATGAATGCGACACTTCTGGGCGCCGACAGCCTGCCGCGCGGCGGTGTGGTGACGGTGGCGGCGGGTGCCGATCCGCAGGCGCCCACGTTCAAGGTGGTCGCCACGGGCCTGAATGCCCGCATCGCCGACGATGTGGTGCGGGCCCTCAAAGGCGAGCCGCTGGACGGTCCGGTGGACGCGCGGGGCATCCAGCCCCAGCTCACCTTCCGGCTGGCGCAGGCCGTGAAAACCGGGCTTTCCGTGGCGGCGCGCGATGGGTCTGTCGAGATAACGGGGGGTTAGTTTTTGGTCGCACGGCCGGACGGAAAACCGCAGCCGTCATTGTGTTTTCCGAGCTGCCGGCTGCACTTTTCCTGGCCGATGCTCCGGGTTTCTGCAAGCCCCTGTTTACCTTCCTGGCTTAGTCTTTCGGGGATTCGGCTGCCGCTCACGGGGCCGGAAAGAGGTCGGCCATGAAACATTGCCTGGTGGTGGAAGACAGCCGCGTCATGCGCTCCGTCGCGCGCCGCATCTTCGAGGAGTTGCAGTTCGAGACCAACGAGATCGAAGACGGTCTGGGCGGGCTGCGCATCTGCCACGACAAGATGCCCGACATGATCTTCCTGGACTGGAACCTGCCGTCCATGCCGGGGCTGGAGTTTCTCAAAAGCGTGCGCGGCCAGCCCAACGGCTCGCATCCGGTGATCCTGTTCGCCACCACCGAAAACGATCCGGACGAAATCGCGGCCGCCATCGCCGCGGGCGCCGACGATTTCGTGATGAAGCCGTATGACCGCGCCACCTTGCGCACCAAGCTGGTGGAACTGGGTTCGCCGGCCTAAGCGGCTCTTCCATGACGCCGGATGATTTTCATTTCCTGGCCCGGCTGGTCCGGCGCCGCGCCGGCCTGTCCCTGGGCGACGGCAAGAGCACCGGCCTCGAACAGCGCCTGATCCCGGTGATGCGGCGCTTCGGCTTTCGCGAGGCCGCCGCGCTGATCGGGGAGTTGCGGCTGGGCAACGACACCTTGGCCGCTGCCGTCACCGAAGCGATGACGGTGAACGAAACCTCCTTCTTCCGCGACCCGCAGCAATTTGCGCGGCTCAGGGATGAACTGCTGCCAAGACTTTTGGCCGCGCACCGCGAAGACCGGCATTTGCGCATCTGGTCCGCGGCCTGCGCCGCCGGCCAGGAAGCCTGGTCGCTGGCGATGATGCTGGACGCGATGCCGCTTCATGGCTGGACCATCGACCTGATTGCCACGGATATTTGCGGCGATGCGATTGGCCGCGCCGAGGCGGGGC
>JAFECO010000105.1 GCA_018242085.1 Pseudomonadota bacterium | reverse complement strand
TATGAGACCGGCGCGGATTCCATGCGCGGCGGGGAATTCCATACGCCCTATCAATATACCGAAGCGGAGTTGAAAGCCGCGATCGGCGAAGCGGCCCGCCTGGAGACCAATGTCGGCGTGCATGCCCAGGGCGAGCCGGGCACTTTATATGCCGCTGAGGCTGGCGTGGCTTCCATCGATCACGCCACCCAGCTCAGCGATCAGACCATGCAGCTGATGAAGCAGAAGCACATCCCGGCGGTGCCGACTTTCGTGATCTTCGAGTATTTCGCCGATCATGCGGCGACGCCCGAAGCGGGCGCGCGCGAGCATGCGATGCTCGACTACAAGATCCGTGAATTTAAAAAGCAGGTGGCCGCCGGAATTCCGTTCGCGGTGGGTTCCGATGTGGGGCCGTTCCCCCATGGCACCCAGGCCCGCGAATTCGAACTGATGGTGAAATACGGCATGACCCCGCTGGCGGTGCTTCAGGCGGATTATCTCAACGGGGCGCAGATCCTGCGCTGGCAGGGCCAGATCGGCGAGCTCAAGCCCGGCTATTTCGCCGATATTGTCGCGGTGCCTGGCAATCCCTTGAACGACATCACGGCGGTGGAGCACGTCTCCTTCGTGATGAAGGGCGGCGTGGTCTATCGCAAATAGCGGCTCAGCCGATCAGTTTGCCGACCGCGCCGCCGATCAGACCGGTGACCGCCGATGCCGCCGTGCCCATGACGAGGATCATCGGCGGCACATCGCCCAATACTGTCGACACCGCGATGCCGAGGATCGCACAGAGACCGCCCGCCAAGGCGCCGCCGCCCAGCGCGCCGCCCCAGCCGGCATGCGCCATGCGGGCATAGATCAGTCCCGCCACCAGCGAGAAGAACATGCCGCCGATGGCAAATCCTTTTTCACGGATCGCAGGAACATAATGGCCGATCAGGACCATGGCCAATTGCAACGCCAGGCCGATGGCGGTGGCGATGATGAGACCATCCTTGTTCATGGCATGCCCCCCGACATGATGACGGCAAAATCGTGCGCCCCGGCTGACCGCCTGTCAACGGGCGTCAAAGCACCATCAAATCCCGCCCGACCACCAGCTGGCCCTGGAAATGGGGGCGCACGGCGTCATACCAGACCTGGTCGGGGATGATGGGCGGGCCGCCCGGCACCAGATGCGAGAGGACCAGGGTCTTCACCCCGGCTTCGGTGGCGATGCGGCCGACATCTTCGGTGCTGGTGTGGCTGGCGATGAGATGCGCGCGCAAGGTGGTGGCGTTCGCTTCGCGCGCGATCAGCTGCTCGATCGCCGGAAGATACATCACTTCATGCACCAGCACATCGGCGCCTTTGGCCAGGCGGATCAGATTTTCGGACGGTCTGGTATCGCCGGAAATCACGATGGAGCGGTCGGGGCAGTCGAAGCGATAGGCGAAAGCCGGTTTGACCAGGGGATGTTCCACCAGGGCGGCCGTGACCTTCACATTTTTGTCCTGCATCACCGGCCCGTCGCCGCTGATTTCGTGAGCGTCGATCAGGTTTTTCAGGGGCGGGCGGCCTTCGTCCGCCATGCGGGTCCTGATGTCGTAATCATTCATTTCCAGGAAAAGCCGCGTCATTTCCTTCAGCGGCGGCGGCCCATAGGTGCCGACTTTTGTCGCCAAGGTGGTGGCCCAGCTCAACCAGATCAGATTGCCGTAATCGGCATTATGGTCGGAATGCTGGTGGGTGATGAAGACATTGCGCAGCGAGGAAACCGGAACGCCCGCCAGCACCATCTGCCGGGCGACACCGTTGCCGCAATCGATGACATAGGCATCGCCATTGACAACGATCACTTGCGACGGCGCGGCACGGTCCGGCTTGGGCGTGGGACCGCCGCCGGTTCCCAGCAGGATCAGGCGCGACTTGTTTTTCGCGTCAGGCGGCCCGTCCGCCGCCAAGGCCTGGCGCGAGGCCAACAGCGCCGCGCCCATGCCCAAGAATTTGCGCCGTGTCGTCGTCATCGCCTGCTGCGCCCTTCCAGTTCCGCCGCCAGACTCTGGTCGCCATAGACATTCTTCAGAGCCTCGGTGATGGCGGCGGTGGAGACCGACACGGTACGGTTGACGCGTTCGTCGAAGCCGAACGCCCCGCCCAGGCTTTCGATATTGCCGTCAAAGGCGGCGCCGACCACTTCGCCCTTGGCGGTGACGACGGGCGATCCGGAATTGCCGCCGATGATGTCGTTGGTGCTGACGAAATTCATCACCGTATTGGGATTGACCTTGGATTGGGCGGTCTGCCAGCGCGGCGCCAGCTCGAAGGGGAATTGTCCCGTGGCGCGTTCCCACAACCCCTTATAGGTAGTGAAGGAGGGAACGGTGACGCCATTGTCCGTCCAGCCTTGCACCTTGCCGTAGGACAGTCTGAGGGTGAAGGTCGCGTCCGGATAGACATTGGTGCCATAGATCGCAAAGCGCGCGCGGGCGATCTTCTGGGCGGCGCGGTCGGTGGGACCGGACACGCGTTCCTCATATTGCTTGCGGATGGCGCGGCTGGCTTCGTCGGTGGCCAGCACGAATTTGATCATGGGATCGTCCGAGGCCTGGATGGCCGCCATGCCGCCGTCCCACAAGGCCTTGCGCATAGCGGGATCGCCCAGCTTGGACTGGGCGAGGCGTTTGGACAGGGTTTCCGGCGAATCCTTGCCCAGGAAGGTCTTGGTGCCGGGCGCGTCGGCGGTGAGGTTTTCGCGCAGTTTGGACAGCCAATATTCCAGCACGGCTTGTTCCAGCTCCGGATAGACCGGCTGTGGATCCAGCAGGGTCTTGCTGAGAAGCGCCAGCCGGCTGTCGGTATAGGCGGGCAGGCGCTCGCCATTCGGCTTGGTCTTTTCGGCGGCGGCGCGCACCAGGGTGCGGGCGAAGCGGTAGAGGTCCGAACCGATGCCGGCGCGCGCTTCCATCATCGAATTGGAGAGATACAGCGCGCGATAATCCGCCTGTGCCTTGGCGATGTCGGCCCAGGGATCGCCGATCTCGGCCGCGAGCGCCGGATTGGCCGCGACCTTGGCCTTAAGATCATTATCCGCGGCGCGCTTGGCGGCGATCAGTGACGGATCGACCAAGGCTTTTTCCTCGCCGTGAAAAACCTTGAAGCTGTTCTCGATGCCGAACAAAAAATCGTTGGCGATGCGGGCATGTTCGTCGCTCTCCGACGAGAAGCGGATCAGCCGGCCCCTCAGTTCCGAAAACTGGATCAGGGTTTCAGGCAAGGCCAGGTCGCGCAGGCTCTCCAGCTGATCGGCGGTGAGAAGCCGTTGGGTGGAGCCGGGATTGCCCGACACGAAGACCGCTTCGCCGTCTTTGGGCGCGGACGTGCTCCAGATCAGATGATCCGGCGTTTTCACCGGCTTGCCGTCTTCGTAAAGCCGCACGAAGGAGCAATCGAGGTCGTAACGGGGAAAATTGAAATTATCCGGATCGCCGCCGAAGAAAGCGGTCATGCCTTCCGGCGCGAACACCAGGCGGACATCGGTATATTTGCGGTACGTGTAAAGCTTGTATTGGCCGCCCTGATAAAGCGTGACCACCTGGCATTGGAATTTATCTTCTTTGCCGGCGCAGCCGGATTTTTCGACCGCGGCAATCTCCGCGTCGCGGGCCCGCACGAAATCCTGGCCGCTTTTGCCGGCGGCAGCCTTGGTGACGCGGTCGGTAACGTCGCTGATGCCGGACAGGACATCGGCCTGCATGCCGGGACAGAGCTTCTCGTCCTCGCGCTTGGCGACCTGGAACCCGTCCTTCACATAATCGGTGGTGGCGCTGGAAAGCTGCTGGGCGCAATCGCGCACGCAGTGATGGTTGGTAAGCACCAGGCCATCGGGCGTGACGATGGAAGCGGAGCAGCCGGTGGAGAGGCGCACCGACGCATTGCGCACGCGGTCGAGCCATTTCTGGTCGATCTTCAGATTGTATTTCTGGTTAACCGCCGCGACTGGGAAATTGTCGAAGGTCCACATGCCTTCATCGGCGAAGGCGCCCGTCGCGGACAGGCAAAGCAGAAGGGCGGAGGCCGGGACTATCAGTCGGTGCATGGGGCGGTCTCGTATCGAGAAGCGCCCTTAGTGGAACTCAAGCCTTGGCTGTTTTCAATCCCCGTGGCGGTCCGATCAGGGGATGAAAGCGCGCGCCGAATGCATCTTGACGGCAGGCGGCGCGCGCTCTCGCATCAGACCAGCTGCTGGGCAACATGGACTGCCATGCCGAAGGCGGAAGTTGCGAATGCGAGCGCCAGGGCCGCATGCAGGAAATTGCTGATCAATTCATCGGTTTTGAAAAATGTCATTGGAAGTTTCCTTTTCGCCGGATGATGGAAGTCAAATCAGGTGCGAAACGATGCGGGCGGTGATGCCGATCAGCGGCAGGGCGAAGGGGATCGCCATCGCGGCATGCAGGAAGTTGCTCAGATATTCTTCGTTGAAGATGGACATTGTTGCTGCTCCTTGGTTCGCGCCGCCCTAATTGACGACGAACAATAGATAGGATGTTTGGAGCGCAAGCGGCGTAAGGTGTTCGGCAGCGAAGTGAAAAAGAATTGTAAGAAGCGGCGTCAGGCGCCGCGCACCGTGCCCATGATGCGGCCCGCCAGGACGTGAATGGCATCCTGATCGGCCGGGCGGCCGAGCTGGCCGGATTGCAGAAAGGCGATCTCGCTTTCGATGGCGGTCTCGCTGGCGCCGAATCTGATCCGCGCCACCAGTTGATGCGCGAAGGCTTCCAGCTCGGCCCGCGATGCATCCTGCGGCAGATCCAGCGTCATCCACAAAAGGCCGGCCACCACTTCGTCCAGAATGTCGGAGCGGGGATTGAACCGGCTTTTATGGGCGTGCGCCGGGGGCGCCGGGCGAACGGCGCGAAGGGCTTGCACGGCGACCCGGATATTCATGCTAGGAAGGCTAGACGCCTTGGCGCCGGCATGGGGTAAAGTGTTCGCCAGCAATCTGTAAAGAATGTGAAAAGCCTGCTGACAAAGCCCTTTTGCAAGCGCAGCATTATTGTTCCTGCAGGAGATGATTTTGCACGTCCTTCTTGTCGATGACGACACCGCGCTCAGCGAGATGTTGACCGAATATCTGGCGGGCGAAGGCATCCGCACGACCGCGGCCTTCAACGGTCCCGACGGGGCCGCGGCCGCGCTTTCGGGCCAGTTCGATGTCGTGGTCCTGGATGTGATGCTGCCCGGGATGGACGGCAATGAAGTGCTGCGCCACATCCGCCGCGCCAGCGAAATCCCCGTCATCATGCTCACCGCCAAAGGCGGCGATGTGGACCGGGTGGTGGGCCTGGAAATGGGCGCCGACGATTATATCGCCAAACCCTATTTCCCACGCGAGCTGGTGGCGCGCCTTCGGGCCGTGACGCGGCGCCAGCGCGATACCGCCCCCGCCACCGCCTTGAAAAGCGGCCAGTTGGAATTGTCTCCGGGCAAGCGGGAAGTGAGCTGGGCGGGCAAGCCTTTCGAGCTGACCACATCGGAATTCGATCTCCTGGAAAGCCTGATGCGGGCCGGCGAGATGGTATCCAGCAAAGAGGAACTGTCGTTGAAGGTTCTGGGGCGCCCGCGCGAAATCTATGACCGCAGCGTCGATGTCCATGTCAGCAATCTGCGCAAGAAGCTGGGGGCTTGCAGCAACGGCGAGATCGAGATCGAAACCATTCGCGGTGTCGGCTACCGGTTGAGGCTGCGTCCATGAAGCGTCGGTTGTTCTGGAAGATTCTGGTCGGTTTCTGGCTGACCTTCATCATCATCACCCAGGGCATCTGGCTGATGTTCACTCTGCTGAGGCCGGACCAGGACGTTTCTTACATGCGCGCCTTTGCGCGGATGTCGGTGGCGGCCGCGGCCGCATCGATCCAGCAGGGCGGGCCCCAGGCGCTGGCGGACGAACAGAAAGCCTGGCCCGAAGATTGGCGCGCCCGGATCCAGGTCCAGCCGGTAGACAGTCCCATGAACAAGCGGGCGCCCGTCGCCAGCCAGACCGTGAGCGCGCCGGACGGGGCAAACTATCGGGTCTCCTATTACCCGCAGCGCGGATCGCGCAATCACGGCATTTTCGGCATTCCGATGGAAGTTGTGATCGTGGTGGTGGTAGGAGGCCTGGGCTTCAGCGCCATCCTGGCCTGGTACCTGACCCAGCCGATCCAGCGCATGCAGATCGGGTTCGGGCGTCTGGCGCAAGGCAATTTCGCCACCCGGTTGGGGCCGGCGATGGGCCGGCGGCGGGACGAAATCGCCGATCTGGCG
>JAFECO010000104.1 GCA_018242085.1 Pseudomonadota bacterium | reverse complement strand
CGCAGACTATTTGTACTACCGGGCGCCCGAACGATTCGAATGGCGCCTCTTTGAGAATGACCAGGTAAAGAAGGCCGGGTTCGAGCAGGGCGGCATCTATGTAAGCAAGGCATTCATCGCGCTGGTTCCGGCCGGCGTCTACATGTCTTCCGACGAGACAAAAAAGACTCTGATTTGGAAGCTCGGATCTGACTTTATGCGCCTTGAAGGAAGCAAATGGACGCGGACGAAGATAACTCGCACCGAGTCCAGCAAATGAATGTTTGCGGGTCTGCATGATGGATCTCACCTGGACAAAGGCGGCATCGCTGTTCTTCCTCACTTTCTTTTCCGAGGACGCGGCGACCTTGGGCGGGGCTGCACTCAGCGCGGCCGGGCAGCTGGCGACGCCGTTCGGCCTGGCTGCGTGTTTTCTGGGAATCTGGCTGGGGGATTTGGGCCTCTATGCGCTGGCGCGCTATTTCGGCCGTCCTTTCCTGGGCCGCGCCTGGGTCAAGCGCCGGGTCAATGAAGACCGGCTGGCGAAAAGCGAAGCCTGGTGGAAGAAGCGGGGACTGCTGGTGCTGCTGGTGGCCCGTTTCGTTCCGGGCCTGCGTCTTCCCACTTATCTGATTGCCGGCACCTTGGCGGTTCCATTCCTGTCCTTTGCGGCGGTGACGGCGCTGATGGGGCTGGTATGGGTGCCGCTGGTGTTCACCCTGGTCTGGGCCGCAGGCACCCAGGCCGCGGCGTGGTATGCGGCGGCCAAAGGCACGCTGATCGTCGCGGCGGTGATTGTTCTGGCTCTTGCGGGCTTGCCGCTTCTGTTCCGCGAACGGGCCCGCGCCTGGCTCCGTTCGCCGGCAACGCAGCGTTGGCTGCAATGGGAATTCTGGCCCGCCAATCTCTTCTATATTCCCATCGGGCTGAATTATGCGCGCCTGGCGATCAAATATCGCGGCCTTAACCTGCCCACCATCGCCAATCCCGGCATGCTCACCGGCGGCATTGTCGGGGAGTCGAAAGACGAGATTCTCCGCGACCTGTTCCGCACCTCACCCGCTTTCACCGCCCGCGCCGTCTTGATCGGCCGCGGGCCGGGGGATGCGCGCATGGCGCAGTTCGAGCGGCTTTGCGCGGAGCAGGGCCTCAGTCTGCCGGTGGTGCTGAAGCCCAATATCGCCCAGCGCGGCAGCGGCTTTAAGCTGGTGCGCGGGCCGGGCGATGCCCGCGATTATCTGGAGCAGGTATCCGGCGAGGTGCTGCTGCAGGAATATGCGGCCGGACCTTGCGAGGCGGGCATTTTCTATTACCGGTTTCCGGGCGAGGAACGGGGACGCATCTTTGCCATCACGGAGAAGATTTTTCCGTCGATCACCGGTGACGGCCAACGCACGGTGGAACAGCTGATCCTGGACGACAGCCGCGCCGCGATCATGGCCCGCACCTATCTGCATCGTCACCGCGCCGTCCGCGGCAAGGTGCTGATGGCGGGTGAGCGCCTCAAGCTGGTGGAAGCGGGCAATCACTGCCAGGGCTGCATATTCCGCGACGGGATGCATTTGTGGAGCCCTGAACTCGAGGCGCGCATCGACCAGATCTCGCGCCAGGTGCCGGACTTTTTCATCGGCCGCTACGACGTCCGCTATGCCGAAGACGGCGATATCCTGGCTGGCAAGAATTTCAAGATTCTGGAGTTGAACGGCGCGGCCTCCGAAGCCACCAGCATCTATGACAGCCGCAATTCCATCTTCCAGGCTTATGCCACCCTGTTCCGGCAATGGGATCTGGTCTTCGCCATCGGCGCCGCCAACCGCAAGCTGGGACATCGGCCCGCGACCGTGAGCCTCCTGCGGGACGAATGGAAGAAGTACCAGCAGCTCAGCGCCTGCTATCCCATGGCTGACTGATACGATCTATCTGATGTGCACCGTTTCGTTTCTGCCCACGCGCCATGGATTCATATTGGCGATGAATCGCGACGAGCAGGTCTCGCGCCCCCGTGCCCTGGCGCCGCGCCGCCGCTGGACCGGCATGCGCGCTTCGCTTTATCCCAGCGAAGCGGGCGGCGGCACCTGGATCGGCGTCAGCGATGCGGGTCTCTCTCTCGCCCTGGTCAATTGGTATGCCAAGCCGCAGCGCGACCGCGCTTTGTGCGTCAGCCGGGGGATCATCATTCCGCATCTCTTGGCGGCCGAAAATCTGGCCGAGGTTGCCGCCATGTTCGCCGACCTGCCCCTGGCGAAGATCAACCCATTCCGGCTGATCGCGGCATCCTTGAAAGAGCGGCGCTTGTGCGAATGGCGCTGGGACGGCAAGCGCCTGACTTGCAGCCGGTTCGGGTGGAAGCGCCGGCACTGGTTCTCGTCCGGCTATGACGAGGCACTCGCGAACAAGAAGCGCGCCGCGGCGGTGCGGGACATCGTCAAGCCGGCGCCCGCAAGCTTGCGCAAATTGCATCGGTCCCATCTGCCGGACCAAGGGCCTTTTTCCATCTGCATGCATCGCGAGGACGCCAGGACGGTCAGCTATACGGAAATCGTCGCGGCCAGATTGGATGTGACGATGCGCTATGCCGCCGGTTCTCCCTGTACCGGAAAACTGGGCGCGCCCCGCCTGCTGTCATTCGCAAGCAGGGCGTAAGAATTAGCCGCGATAGAAGACGCGCCAGATTTTTCCAGTCTGGCTGTCGGTGATGTAGAGCGAGCCGTCCGGCGCAACCGCCACGCCATCGGGACGCGCAGGATAGTCATTCTGGGTTTTGATCGGGGCGGAGCCGGCGAATTTGTCCGCGAAGACTTCGAATTTGCCGGAAGCCTTCCCGTCATTGCCGATGGGCTGGAACACCACCGCGCCCGGGCGCTGTTCGCCGGAGCGGTTCCAGGAGCCGTGAAAAGCGATGAAGGCGCCGCCGCGATAGGAAGCGGGGAACTGCTTGCCGGCATAGAATTTCACATCGACGGGCGCCCAATGCGCGGGAAAGCTGGCCGTCGGCAGGGTGAATTTGGAGCAGCGCGCCGCTTCCTTGCCGTCGCCGCCATATTCGGGGCTGAGCAGAAGCTTCTGCTGGCGATAGTCGAAATAGCAATAGGGCCAGCCGAAATCCGCCCCCTGTTCGGCGCGGACCATCACTTCGGCGGGACCGTCATTATTGTCTTCGGCGCTGAAATGCTCCGGATAGAGCACGTCGATCTGGTCGCGATTGTTCATCACCGTGTAGATCGCGCCATGGGCCCAGGCCACATCGGGCTCCTGGCGCAAACCTGTGACGATGCGGGTGCCGTCTTCCTGCTTCTGGTTCAGCTTGGCGGCGCTGAATTTCCAGATGCCGCCATGCTTCTCCAGAAGTGGGCAGGGATCCTGGCCGGGCGAATCCTTCAGCCGGTCGCGCACCTGGCAGGCGTTGGAGGGGCTTCCCACATTGACATAGAAATTGCCTTTGTCGTCGAAGGCGATGCCTTTGTCGGCATGCTCGCGGGCGCTGTCGAAACCGGAAACGACGATTTCCGGCTGGCCTTGCGGCACCAGCTGGCCCGGCGTCATCTTATAACGAACCACCTGGGTCGGCTGGGCGACATAAAGATAGCCCTCGTGGAGCGCGATGCCGGTGGCGCTGCCATTGTCGGCAAGGCCATTGCCGAATTTCTGCTGCACGTCGAAATGTCCGTCGCCCTTGGAATCATGCAGCGCCAACAGGCCGCCGGGCTTGCCGCCGCTGGCGCGCACGGCGACATAAAGATCGCCATTGGGCGCGGCCACCGCGTGGCGCGCATAGCCCAGATTTTCGGCGGCCACCATGGCGCAGAAGCCCTTGGGCAAAGTGATGCCGCCATTGTCCGGCGCACAGGCCGGTGCCGCCGAAGCGGGCGCCGCCGCGGACAATCCCAGCGCGAAAATCGAAACCGTCAGTTTCAGCATCATCGTCTCCCGTTTGGCGCCGCCGAATTTTCGTTATGTCATTTGGAATATCACGCTCGAAAGCCTTTCGCCAGCCGCCCAGCCGCGACATGAGGCGGCAACACGGCGTCAGCGCACCGCGCCGATCATCCGCGATAGCGCAAATTCGACCAGGCTTTTCTCTATCCTATTGCAGCGGCACCGCATAGGCGGCGAACACGCCGGGGTCCTGACCCTTGAGCGGCTCGCGCCGGTAGTTGAACTTGGATTCCAGTTCCCAGGCGGTGTTTCCCACCACCGTCACCGCCACCGGCACGTTCAGGCCCTGATTCAAGACCGTGACCGTAGCCGTGTCGCCATCCAGAACGATGCGGTCGAGACGGCCCTGGCCTTCGGCCAGAAGAATGTCGCCATTGGGCGCCAGCCGCATGCCATCCGGATTCTTCAAGGGTTGGCTGGTGGCGATCTCCGTGACTTTCACATCTCCTCCGCTTCCTTCGACGCGGAGCAGGCGCGCGCTGCTATAGGTGTTCACATACAGTTTGCCGTCACGGGTGAAGACCAGCCCGTCGATCGATTTGAGATCCGGTCCCGACGCGAATTCCGTCAATTGCCTGGCGCCGGGCGCCAGCCGCAGGATGCGGCTTCCGGATGTATCGGCGACCATGGCCGCGCCGTCGGGCGCGATGGCGATATCGTTGCACACGCCGCCGCCGGGGAACGGATATTTGGCGCGGAATTTCCCGCTCGGCAGATCGAACGCCATCAGCGACGTATCGACATGCGCCGGATCGTCGGTGGAACAGACCCAGAGCGTGCGGCCGTCGGCCAGGACGCCGAGGACCGAATGCATTCCCTCCGCGCCGGCGGGGATGAAGGAAGAGGCTTTGTCCTGTCCGGCCGCGGCTTTGTAGATCCCGCCCTTGGCAAGGCTGCCGATATAGACGTTGCCCGCCGCATCCGAGCTCAGGCTTTCGGGAAAGACGCCAGTGTCATCGATGACGATGCGGTCGGCGGCGAAAGCGGGCGTGGTAACCGCCGCCAGGGCGCAGGCGAATAGCATGACGGGCAGATTGCGAAAGGCGATCATGAAACCTCCGGGTCCGAATGATATGTATATACATATATTCCTGCCGATTTTCCATATCGGTTCGCGCGCCTTTGCCGCCGCGCCGCGCGGAAAACGGGTTGCCGCAATTGCGCCGCTCAGCGGACGCTGCGAAGATGCCCGCCCCAAGACGCGGACGAATTGTCAATGACCCTGATCCTGCTGGCCTATCTGGGTGGCGTCCTCACCATCGTCAGTCCTTGCATCCTGCCGGTGCTGCCATTCGTGTTCGCGCGGGGCGGCCGTCCCTTCTTGACAGGCACGTTGCCGCTTCTGGCGGGCATGGTCGTGATGTTCGCCGCGGTGGCGAGCTTGGCGGCGGTAGGCGGCGGCTGGGCGGTGAGCGCCAACCAATATGGCCGCATCGCCGCCATGGTCTTGCTTACGCTCTTCGCCGTCACGTTGTTGTCGCGCACCCTGGCGGATATTCTCACCCGCCCGCTGGTGGCGCTGGGCAACCGGCTGTCCGGCGAGGCGGGCGCGGGATCCGGCATCGGCGCGTCTTTTCTTTTGGGCATCGCCACGGGATTGCTGTGGGCGCCTTGCGCCGGGCCGATCCTGGGTTTGGTGCTGACGGGGGCTGCGATCAGCGGCGCCAGCGTGCAAACCACATTGTTGTTGCTGGCCTATGCCGCCGGCGCAGCGACATCTCTGGCCCTGGCGTTGCTGGCGGGCGGGCGGCTGTTCGCGGCGATGAAGCAATCTTTGGGCGCGGGTGAATGGGTGCGCCGCGCGTTGGGTGTTCTGGTGCTGGCGGGTGTGGCGGCCATCGCCTTCGGCCTGGATACCGGTTTTCTGACGCGGGTGTCGCTGGCCAGCACCTCGCGTTTCGAGCAGGGGCTACTGGATAAATTTCTGCCCGCCAAGCCGGTCAAGACTGTTGCGGTGGCGGGCAGCGATCTTCCCGTTGAAGGCGTGATCCCGGAATTGACCGGCGCCACCGGATGGCTGAACACGCGGCCGCTGACCCGCGACGAGCTGGCGGGCAAAGTGGTGGTGGTGGATTTCTGGACCTACTCCTGCATCAACTGCCTGCGCGCCTTGCCCTATATCCGCGCCTGGGCCGCGAAATATAAAGACCATGGCCTGGTGGTGCTGGGCGTGCATGCGCCCGAATTCGCTTTCGAGAAGGATCCCGCCAATGTGAGGAAGGCGGTGGCGGACCTGGGCGTCACCTATCCCGTGGCGCTGGATTCCAAGCTCGCCATCTGGCAGGCCTTCAACAACCAATATTGGCCGGCGCATTATTTCATCGACGCGATGGGGCGCATCCGCGCCCATCATTTCGGCGAAGGCGAATATGACAAGTCCGAGCGCATCATCCAGACCC
>JAFECO010000103.1 GCA_018242085.1 Pseudomonadota bacterium | reverse complement strand
ATTGTCCCGCGCGGCGCCGAAAGGTTCGATATCGGCCGGATAGCGCACGCCATGCGCGGGATCGCCCAAAGCGAAATGGGCCTGCCGCGTGGTCAGGGCGTGCCAAACCGGGCGATCAAGAATATGCGTTGTCATATGTCTGCTTTCGCACAAACATCCATTTCATTCGTTCCCAAAAGATTCCGGCGGGTAAATGTTGCGCCGCCAACATTGCCGTTGAGTTGCTGCCGATGACATTAAAAGGGTGCTGCATCTTGGCGTACCGGTGCTGCCGACAAGGTTTACGACAAATTCGTAATGATTGGCATGGAAAGAAAGCGCGCCGGTTTTTAACCTGCTCTTCGAAGCAGCAGAGCGGATTTGATGGAATTTTCACAAGGCAAACTTCGCTCGCGATTTCCCGACTCCAAGCAGATCCATCGCGCATTGTTCGGCGCCTATTACGAAGAAGACATCTACGACAAATATTGCGGATCGATGCCGCGTGTGATGCGCCTCTTTCATTGGCGGATCGAAGACGCCATGCGCCGGCGCAACCTGATTTTCGTGCATGTGCCCAGGGTGGCCGGCACTTCGATCGCGCGCGCCCTTTATGGATCGCGTTGTACCCGCCACCACAGCATTCGCTATTACAAGACGGTGGCGCCCCGCTTCTGGGAAGCGGCGGATTCCTTTGCCGTGTTGCGCGATCCTTTCGACCGCTTTGCTTCGTCTTATGCGTTTGTGCGCGGCGGCGGCACCGAAACCTGCCGCCTCAGCGATGTTTTCGTGCGCCAGACCGCGCGCCTGCGCAATGTCGACGACTATCTTTCCTTCATCGAGGACCGCGATGACTTGTCGCTGGATTTCGTGATGCGGCCGCAAAGCTGGTTCGTGTGCGATCTGAAGACTGGGGCGCCGCTGGTGAAGCGTCTGTTCCTTTATGGCCGGGACGACGCGATCCTGTCGGATTTCCTGAAATCGCATGGCGTGGACAGGTTGGCCTGGCTCAATCCGTCGCTGCGCAATCCCTTGGAATTGTCGGCGCGGCAACGGCGCCGGATCGAAAAAATCTATGTCCGGGATTTCGAGTTGGTGGGGGCGTTGCGATACCGGCGCGCGCAGGGGTCTCCCGATCTCCTGCGCGTTGCCGGCGTCGCGGCGGAATGACGGCCGGCGCGCGGTCCCGCCAGGGCGGGGCGATCTGCGCAACTGGCCGGTGCGAACGTCTCGCCGCTGCCATGAGAAACCCCAGTCTCCCGGCAATTCGGCTGTCCAGATCGTGATTGCCATTGTTCGTCCGCTACTAGGGATAGATAATGCGGGCGTCAGGGTTTTTGAAGCTGTGCGCGAGTTCAGATCGCGCTTGCCCCTCTGGGGCGCGCCCGGTTGATTGCGAACCCTTCAAGTTTGAGCGCCGATGGAACAGGAAGCTTACCGCCACGTCCCTTACGATGTCGAAGTCGAGCAGGCTCTGCTCGGCGCCATCCTGGTGGACAATCAGGCGCTGGAGCGCGTCGCGGCGCTGCTGAGACCGGAGCATTTCTACGATCCGCTGCATGCGCGCATCTTCGAGACCATGAGTGTCGCGGTGGAGCGCGGCAGCTTCGTGCTCACGCCCTTGACGTTGCATGCGGCGATGAAGGCCGATCCGGGCCTGATCGAAGTGGGCGGGATCACCTATCTGGCCGGGCTGGCCCAGGCCGCGCCGTCCATGCCCAATGTGCGCGATTTCGCCCGCATCCTGCACGATCTGGCGGTGCGCCGCAGCCTGATCCGCATCGGCGAGGATATCGTCAATACGGCCTATGAAGCGCCAACCGAAAAGGGGCCGCAGGCCCAGATCGCCGAAGCGGAAAAAGCGCTCTATGCCGTCAGCGAGACCAGCAAATATGGCGAAGGCCCGCTGGATTTCCACGAGGCGCTGCGCCGGACCGTGGAATCGGCGGAAAAGGCGCAGGCCCGCGGCGGGCGCATTTCCGGCATCACCACCGGCTTCACCGAAATCGACATGGTTTTGGGCGGGCTTCAGCCCTCCGACCTTCTGATTCTGGCGGGCCGGCCGGGCATGGGCAAAACCGCGCTGGGCACCAACATGGCGTTCAACACCGCCCGCGCCTATCTGCGCGACCTGGAAGCGGGCGCCGAATATCCCAGCGGCGCGCCGGTCCTGTTCTTCTCGCTGGAAATGGCGGCGCAACAACTCTCCGCCCGTATCTTGTCCGAGAATACCGAGATCGAAGGCTGGAAGATCCGCAACGGCCGCTTTTCGGAAGCCGAATGGGAGAAATTCGTCCTCTCCATGCAGGATCTGTCCAGCCTGCCGCTCTTCATCGACGATACCGGCGGCATTTCCATCGCGCAGATCGCGGCCCGCGCCCGCCGCCTGAAGCGGGAAAAGAATATCGGCCTGATCATCATCGACTATCTGCAGCTGGTGGAGCCGTCGCGCCGGGCCGAGAACCGGGTGCAGGAAATCACGGAAGTCACCAAGGGCCTCAAGACCCTGGCCAAGGAATTGAACATTCCCGTCCTGGCCCTGTCGCAGCTGTCGCGCGGCGTCGATGCCCGCGACGACAAGCGTCCGGTCCTGTCGGACTTGCGCGAATCCGGCTCCATCGAGCAGGACGCGGACGTGGTGATGTTCGTCTATCGCGAGGAATATTATCTGAAGTCCCGCGAGCCGGAGGCAGGCTCCGCCGAACATGCCAAATGGATGGACAAGCTGGACCGGGCCACCAACAAGGCCGAAGTGCTGATCGAAAAGCACCGCCACGGCCAGACCCGCTCGATCGAGCTGGTGTTCGAGGGCAATTTCACCCGCTTCAGCAACAAGGCCGAGGAGTCTTTCTCCCCGCGCTAATTCTTGCCGACATTGACGAAACGGGCGCGGCCCGTTGCCAGCAAGGCGATCTGTCGCGGCAGAAGCTTGAGGTCGTAGCCGAAGCGGACGAGTTCGCGCCTTGCATAGGTGAGATCGAATTTCCTCAGGCCCACCCGCCAGCCTTCGATGTCGGATTTGTCGCCAATGAAATCCTGCTGCCGCGCGATTGCCGGGAGCAACTGCCAGGGCTGGAGCCGGGCGAAGATTTTCGAATTGTTGGGATTGAAAAGAAGGTGATCCACCGGCAGGTCGAATTGCGGGATCGCCAGCAACAATTCCGCCGCCCGGCGGGAAAGGATATAGGCCGCAGCCCCGGTATGGCGCGAATGCATGCGGGCAATGCGGAAGCCCTGGCCGACACTCACCAAGTCCGACAGCAGGACGATCTGTCCCGGCGGCCCGTAATGCTCCAGCTTGATGAGATCGACGCCTTTGGGAATCCAGCCGGTGCCGCCCAATACAAGGCGCGCGCCGTCCTTCAGCACCACATCGTCTTCCAGCACGGCGGCATGATCGGCGCCGCTGTCGAGCAAGGCCTGCCAGGCATCGCGATGGGAAAGCGAGCAGCACTTGTCGCCGCGGGGGATTTCGCCCAAGGGGCCGCCGGGCTGGAACCAGCGCTCCAGGGTTCCGTCGCTTTCGTCCTTGGCATCGCGCGCATTCCGTCGCGTCAGGCTGAGACCCAGTTTTTCGGCCTGTGACGCCATGACCGCCAACCGGTCGGGGCGGCGCGCCAGATTGATCAGGTAAATGTCCATACGGGTTTATGCAACGCGGGTTGCATTTTGGGAAATCCCAACGAAATTGGTGCGGCGCGGCGTCACGCGGTATGCTGGCCGGGCGGATGCGCATGGGCGGAAAGCCGCAAGAGAGTTGTTTTTTGACCGATCACGCACTGGCCTATTACGGAAATCGAGGTCTGCCGGATGAGGAAGAGCGGCGGCTGATGATCCGCCGTGCCATATCCTGGACCCTGGTCGGGCTGGTCCATATCCTGCTTCTGTCGGCCTTCATCCTGGGGCAATACCAGAATGCGCGCCTTTTCATTCGCCCGCAGAAGGAGATCATTCTGGATCTCACCCGGCTGCCCAAAGGCGTGGCGCCGCCCATTCGCCTGATCCAGCCTCTGGTCCCCCATGCCGTGGCGCCGGCCATCACCACCGCGCCGGTGATCGTGCTGCCGCCGCCCAATGCCGACCAGACCGCGCCGCCGCAGACCCCCGCCGATATCTTGAAGGCGATCGGCGAGGCCTTGTCCTGCGGGGCGGAGAATTATGAGAATCTCACCCAGGCCGAGCGCGCGCGGTGCAAGCGCGAGCCTTGGATCGCCCGCAAAATGCCGGACGGCACCATCGTATTGCAGGCCGCCAATCCCATTTCGCCCTATGCGCCGCCACCCGTTCCCAAAATCTCCGGCGCCGATGCCATGCGCCGCCGCATGCAGACCGCGCCGCCTTGCCCGATCCTGGTCACCACACCCGGCTGTGTTGCCCAGACCCCGATGGTGGGAATTGGCATACCTACGAATTGAAGGCTGGCCAATTGACGACTGGTCTGCTGATCAGGCGGCTGGACGAGAATGCCCGGCACGGGCCATTGTCCGGCCATGAGGGACACTGATTTCGAAGCCGCCCATGTGACCGTCCGGCTGGGGGCCATTGCGGAAAATTTCCGGACCTACCAGCGGCTGGCGGGTCCTGCGGCCGTCGCGGGCGTGATCAAGGCCGACGCCTATGGCCTGGGTGCGGATTTTGTGGCGCCCGCCCTGGCGGCGGCGGGCTGCGATACGTTTTTCGTGGCGCGGCTGGAAGAAGCGACGGCGTTGCGCCGCGCGCTGAAGGATCGCGCCACCCGGATCTTTCTTCTCGACGGCGCGCCGCCCGATGCCGTGCCGGCCCTGATCGCCCATCACATCACCCCGGTGCTCAATTCGCTCAGCGAAATCGCCGGCTGGAATGCGGCGGCGGCCACCGCGCGCCGCAGCCTGGATGCCGCCATCCATATCGATACGGGCATGAACCGGCTGGGCCTGCCTGGAGAGGAATTGTCCGTCCTTGCGGGCGAATGGAAGACGCGGCTGAAGAATATCAATCTGGTTCTCTTGATGAGCCATCTGGCCACGGGCGACGAACCCAACAGCAAGATGAACGATGAGCAGCTGTCGCGCTTCCGCACCGCGCTGGCCATGCTGCCGCCCGCGCCGGCCAGCCTGGCGGCTTCGGGCGGCTCCTTCCTGGGCAAGCCCTATTGGTTCGATCTGGTGCGGCCCGGCATCGGATTGTGGGGAGGCGCGCCGCAGGAAGGCGGAAAATCCATGAAAACCGTGGCCGTCCTGACCGGGCGGGTGCTGCAGCTGCGCCGAATTGACTCAGGCCAAAGCGTTGGCTACGCAGCGACGTTTCGCGCCAAAAGGCCCACCATGATTGCCACCGTGGCGCCCGGTTATGCCGCCGGTATCCCACGCACATTGTCCAACAAGGGCGTCGCTTTCGCGGCGGGCAAGCGCGTGCCTTTCGCGGGACGGGTCTCGATGGACATGATCGGCATGGATTTCAGCGAGGTGGCGGCGAAAGTGGGAGATAGGGTGGAGCTTCTGGGCGATCATGTGACGTTGGAGGAAGTGGCGGCACTGGCGGGCACCAATGCCTATGAAATCCTCACCGGCCTCAAGCTGCCGCGCCATTACACGGACGCGGCGTCATGAATTTTCTCGCCGTTATCGGCCGCGCCGTCCTGAATTTGCTGGCGCAGATCGGCCGCGTCACCCGTTTCACCGGCCAGACCCTGGCCGCCATCGTCAGTGCGCCTTTTTACGGGCGGCTGCTGGCACAGCAGATCATGCGGATCGGCTATTTCTCGCTTCCCGTGGTGGGATTGACGGCGCTTTCCACCGGCGCGGTGCTGGCCTTGCAGATCTATCTGGGTGGCAATCGCTACGGCGCCGAAGCCATCGTGCCGCAGATCGTGGTCCTGGGCATCACCCGCGAATTGGGACCGGTGATCGCGGGCCTGATGGTGGCGGGCCGGGTCGCCGCCGCCATCGCGGCCGAACTGGGCACCATGAAAGTGACCGAGCAGATTGACGCGCTCACCACCTTGGCGACCAATCCGATCAAATATCTGGTGGTGCCGCGCCTTTTGGCGGCGGTGATCTCCCTGCCGGTCCTGACGGCGGTGGGCGATTCCATCGGCGTGTTGGGCGGCTATCTGGTCTCGACTTACAATCTGGGCTTCACTGGCTCGATCTATCTCAAGAATACGGTGGATTTCGCCAAGAGCGACGACATCACGTCCGGCCTGATCAAGGCGGCTGTGTTCGGCTTCATCATCGCCATCATGGGCTGCTATAACGGCTTCTTCTCCAAGGGCGGGGCGCAAGGTGTTGGCGCGGCCACCACCAACGCCGTGGTCGCGTCCAGCATCCTGATCCTGGCCGCCGACTTCGCTCTCACCGCTATCCTGTTCCACACATGACCGCCCCATCTTCCTCCAACAAAAAGATCGAACTGATCGGGGTCAAGAAGCGCTTCGGCTCCAAAGTGGTGCTGAATGGCA
>JAFECO010000102.1 GCA_018242085.1 Pseudomonadota bacterium | reverse complement strand
GGCGGCGAAGCGCTCTTGGAAAAAGCCGGGATCGATCCCACTGCGCGGCCGGAAAATTTGTCGGTGGAACAGTTCGCCGCTCTGGCGCGCGCGCTGGCCCCTTAATCTTCGCGCATCAATTTCTGCACAAAGCGCGCCAGGCCGGGCTGGCGCGCGCGGCGGCTGCGTTCCACCCGCAAAATCTCTTCCAGCTTGCCCTGCGCATGCTGGATATCGTCATTGAGCAGAAGGTAGTCATATTCCGCCCAGTGACTGAGTTCGTCGCTGGCCTTGGCCATGCGCTGGCGCACCACGGCTTCGGAATCCTGCGCACGGATGCGCAGCCGCCGTTCCAGCTCCGCCTTGGATGGCGGCAGCACAAAGACGCTGGCCAGATCCTCGCGGGCCTGGACTTTGAGCTGCTGGGTCCCCTGCCAATCTATGTCGAACAACACATCCTTGCCCGCCTCCAGCGCCGCCATCACGGGCCCGCGCGGCGTGCCGTATTTGTTGCCAAAGACGCTCGCATGCTCCAGGAACTCGCCCGCCTCCACCATCTCGTCGAATTTCGCGGGCGAGACGAAGAAATAATCCTGTCCTTCGACCTCGTTCGGCCGGGGCGCCCTGGTGGTGGCCGACACGCTCATCACGATATCGGGATCGGTCTGCAGCAGCCGCCGCGACAAAGTTGTCTTACCCGCCCCGGAGGGAGAAGACAGGACCAGCATCAGCCCGCGGCGCTGCAATTCATTCGACATTCTGGGCCTGCTCGCGGAACTGGTCGATCACCGCTTTCAGCGCCAGCCCCACCCTGGTGAGCGCGATATCGGCGGATTTGGAACACAGGGTGTTGGCTTCGCGGTTGAATTCCTGGGAGAGGAAATCCAGCTTGCGGCCCACTGCTTCGCGGCTTTTCAGCAGCGCCCGCGCATCCTGGACATGGGCTTTGAGCCGGTCCAATTCTTCGCGCACATCGGCGCGGGTCGCCAGCACCGCCACTTCCTGCGCCAGCCTTTCCTCGGAAAGGGCCGCGCCGCTCAACAATTCCTGCAATTGCATGGTCAATTTCTGGCGCAGCGCTTCCGGCTGCGTTGCCGCCAGACTTTCCGCCTCACCCACCAGCCGGGCAACCTCATCGATCTGGGCGGTGAGAAGCTGCGCCAGCTTGGCGCCTTCGTTCATCCGTGCCCGGCTCAGGGCCTCGAAGGTCACCGTCAGGCTTTTGAGAATCTGCGCGTCGCGATGGCCGCGCGCCACCGGGTCCAGGGTGATCCCGTCTTCCTGCACGATCACGCCCTTGAGCGCCAGAAGGCCATCGACCCGCGCGGGCGCGAGGCCCGTCTCGGCCGAGATCTCCCGTGCCAGCTTCACGGCGCTGGCCAGCGCCGCCGGATCCACGCGCAAGCCCCGCGTTCCGGCATCGGTCTCCACCGTCAGCGCGATCTGGAAGTTGCCCCGCCGGAAACGCTCGGCCGCCAGCATGCGGGCCGGCTGTTCCAGGGAATCGTAGCCGGGCGGCGTGCGAAGGCGCAGATCCAGGCCGCGGCCATTGACGCTCTTGGCCTCCCAGCGCCAGCGCAACCCTTCATGGCTGCCCGCGCTTTCGGCAAAGCCGGTCATGCTGACGATGCTCATGCGAAACTCCGGATTCGTGGAATTCTAGACGGCGGGCCCCAGAGCGCAATCCGAAAAGTGTTAAGCGGTTTTCGGAAAAATTGCGCGACAAAACAAAAGACTATCCTGTCACCTTGCGCGGCGGCGGCGCTGTGTGGATTTCGCGCCGGATTTCGCCGCGGGTTTGGCCTTGGCTTTGGCGGGCTTGGCTTCGGGCAGCGGCGGCAGTCCCTGGCGCGCCCGCTCCACCGCGCGCCACGCCACCACATTGCGCTCATGCTGCGCCATGGTGGCGGCGAAGACATGCCCGCCCTTGCCGTTGGCGACGAAATAAAGATCGGCGCTGGCCGCCGGATTGAGCACCGCCGCGATGGAGTCCTTGCCCGGATTGCAGATCGGCGTGGGCGGAAGTCCCGTGATGGCATAGGTGTTGTAGGGCGTGTCGGCCGCAAGTTCGCTTTCGCGGATACCCCGTCCCAGGGGATAGCCCTTGGTGATGCCATAGATGATGGTGGGGTCGGATTGCAGTTTCATCCCAGCCTTGAGCCGGTTGACGAACACGGCCGCGATATGGCGGCGCTCGGCCGGCAGTGCGGTTTCCTTTTCCACGATGGAGGCCAGGATCAGGGCCTGCTCCGGTGTCGCCAACGGCAGATCCGGCGCGCGCTTGGCCCATTGCGCGTCCAGGAATTTCTTTTCCGCGTCTTCCATGCGGGTGATCATCTCGGCCCGGCTGGTGCCGCGGGTGAAAAGATAGGTTTCAGGCAACAGCGTGCCCTCGGCGGGAACGGGGCCCGCATCCTTCACCAGCACCGGATCGGCCGCCACCAGCTTGTGAATCATGTCGGAGGTAAGACCTTCGGCGGCGGTCAGCTTGTGCTGGATGGATTTGCCTTCCACCAGGATCTTGGCGATGTCCGCCATGCTGGCGAAGGCCGGCAGGGCATATTCGCCCGCCTTTATCTTCGAATTGGCGCGGTGCAGGTACAGTTCGGCCGTGAACAGGAGCGTATTGCCGACCGCGCCAGTTTTCTGAATCTGGGCGGCAACATCATGCGCGCGGCTTCCCGGCGCGATCAGCACCACAGCCTCGCGCTTGGCCTCGCCCGGCGCCGTCCAGACCTCGTTGGCCCATTCCGCCACGCCGACGCCGATCACCCCCAGCAGCACCAGGAAGATCAGAAATCGAAACATCAGACCTTGGAGAGGATCAGCGCGGCATTGGTACCGCCGAAGCCGAAACTGTTGGACATGGCGACATTGACGTCATGACGCCGCGCTTTCTGCGGCACCAGGTCCATCACGGTCGTCACGTCGGGATTTTCCAGATTGATGGTGGGCGGCAGCATGCTGTCGCGCATCGCCAGAAGGCAGAAGATCGCTTCCACTGCGCCCGCCGCGCCCAGAAGGTGCCCGATGGAGGATTTGGTGGAGGACATCGGCTTGCCCGGCGCGGCATTGCCCAAAAGACGTTCCACCGCGCCCAGTTCGATGCCATCGGCCATGGTCGAAGTGCCATGGGCGTTGATGTAATCGATATCGGCGGCGCAAAGGCCCGCCCGCTTCAAGGCCATCTGCATGGCGCGATAGCCGCCATTGCCGTCTTCCGACGGCGCGGTGATGTGGAAGGCATCGCCGGAAAGGCCATAGCCTTTGACTTCGCCGTAAATCTTGGCGCCTCGCGCCTTGGCATGCTCGAGCTCTTCGAGCATCACCACGCCGGCGCCCTCGCCCATCACGAAACCGTCGCGATCCTTGTCGTATGGCCGCGATGCCTTTTCCGGCGTGTCGTTGAAGCCGGTGGAAAGCGCGCGGCAGGCATTGAAGCCGGCAATGCCGATGCGGCAGACCGCCGCTTCCGCACCGCCCGCCAGCATCACATCGGCGTCATCCAGCGCGATCAGCCGCGCCGCATCGCCGATGGCATGCGCGCCGGTGGCGCAGGCCGTCACCACCGCGTGATTGGGGCCCTTATAGCCATGCTCGATCGAGGCATAACCCGACACCAGATTGATCAGCCGCCCCGGAATGAAGAAAGGCGACAGCCGGCGGGGACCTTTTTCATGCACCAGGATGGAACCGGCTTCGATTCCTTCCAGGCCCCCGATGCCCGAACCGATCAGGACGCCCGTGCGGTAGCGATCTTCTTCGGTCTTGGGCTCCCAGCCGGAATCCACCACCGCCTGCTTGGCGGCGGCCAGGCCATAGATGATGAAATCATCCATGCGCCTTTGTTCCTTGGGATCGACCCATTGATCGGGATTGAAGGTGCCATTCGCGCCATCACCCCGCGGCACCTGGCAGGCGATCTTCGTCGCCAGGTCCTCGGTCTTGAATTTGGTGATGGGGCTGGCGCCTGACTTTCCCGCCAGTAGGGCCGCCCAGCTTTCCTCCACGCCACATGCCAGCGGCGTGACCAGGCCCAGACCCGTTACAACTACCCGGCGCATGGGGCGCAAATCAGGCGTTGGCTTTGTCGATATATTTGACCGCGTCGCCGACCGTCACGATGGATTCCGCCGCATCGTCCGGAATTTCGATGCCGAATTCCTCTTCGAACGCCATGACCAGCTCGACGGTATCGAGGCTGTCGGCACCCAGATCTTCAATGAAGGACGCCGTATCAGTGACCTTCTCGGCATCGACATTCAGATGCTCGACGACGATCTTCTTCACGCGTTCCGCAGTATCGCTCATGGACTTTTAAGCCTCTCCTAGATTTCAAACCCGAACCGCCAGAAACGGCCGGGACCTCACTTGCTTCCAATTGGGGGTGCTTCGTGGGTGGGCGGTTAGGTAACATAATCGTTCCGGCCCCGCCACTTCACATTTAACCCTTTGATTTTACTGTCATAACATCGCCATTCCGCCATTGACCTGAATGGTTTCGCCGGTGACATAGGCAGCTTCCGGCGACGCCAGATAGACCACGGCGGCAGCAATTTCCTCCGGCATGCCCATGCGTCCGGCGGGAATGCGGGTGGAGATTGTTTCCTTCTGCTGGTCGGTCAGCACATCGGTCATCGCGGTCTGGATGAAACCGGGCGCCACCGCATTGGCGGTGATGTTGCGCGACGCGACTTCCGCGGCCAGCGATTTGGTCATGCCCACCAGGCCCGCCTTGGCGGCGGCATAATTGCCCTGGCCGGGATTGCCGGTGGCGCCCACCACCGAGGTAATCTGAATGATGCGGCCCCAGCGCTTCTTCATCATGCCGCGCAACACCGCGCGCGACAGACGGAAGGCGGCGGTGAGATTGACCGCGATTACCTGGTCCCACTCCTCATCCTTCATGCGCATGAAGAGATTGTCGCGGGTGATGCCCGCATTGTTGACCAGGATATCGATGCCGGCGCCCGCCGCTTCTTCCGCCGCCTTGGGCAAGGCTTCGACCGAGGCGATGTCGGACAGATTGGCCGGCGCGATGAAGGCGCGCGAACCCAGTTCCGCTTTCAGGGCTTCCAGCGCTTCGGCCCTTGTGCCGGACAGAACCACCGTCGCGCCTTGCGCATGCAAGGCCTTGGCGATCGCGCCGCCAATGCCACCGGAAGCGCCCGTCACGAGCGCGGTCTTGCCAGTCAGGTCGAACATCTAGAGCGCCTTTGCGAAGGTTTCGATTTCGTCGGGCGTGTCGAGAGTGAGCGTTTGCAGGTCCTTGTCAATCCGCTTGACCATGCCAGTGAGAACCTTGTTGCCGCCCATTTCCACTGTGGCGTCCACGCCCAATCCTTTGAGCGCCAGGATGCTTTCGCGCCAGCGTACCCGGCCGGTGACCTGTTCCACCAGAAGGCGGCGCACCATTTCGGGCTCGGCGGTTTCGGCCGCCGTCACATTGGCCAGGACCGGCACGGCCAAAGGCCGGATCGTCACCTTGGCCAACGCTTCGGCCATCGCGTCGGCGGCAGGCTGCATCAAAGGACAATGGAACGGCGCGGACACGGACAAGGGAATGGCGCGCTTGACGCCTTTGGCCTTGGCAATGTCGGCAACCCGATCCATCGCGTCTTTGGATCCCGACAGCACCACCTGCCCCGGCGCATTGTCATTGGCGACCACGCAAACTCCGCCGCCGGCCGCGGCTTCCTTCGCCACCGCCTCGGCGGTTTCGATGTCGGCGCCAATCAGCGCGATCATGGCCCCTTCACCCACCGCCACGGCGGATTGCATGGCCTGCCCGCGAATTTTGAGAAGCCGCGCCGTATCCGCCAGGCTGAAAGCGCCAGCGGCGCACAGCGCGGAATATTCGCCCAGCGAATGACCGGCGACCAGTCGCGCATGGCGGGCGATATCCAGGCCGCCTTCTTTCTGCAACACGCGGATCACGGCCAGGCTGGCGGCCATGATGGCGGGCTGGGCATTCTCGGTCAGCGTCAGATCGCTGTCCGGGCCGTTCCACATCAGCGCGGATAATTTCTGCGACAAGGCATCATCGACTTCCTGGAAGACCTCGCGTGCGGGCGCGAAGGCATCGGCCAACACCTTGCCCATGCCGACGGCCTGGCTGCCCTGTCCGGGAAATAAAAATGCGCGATTCATCGTGGCGGCAGACAAACCAAGAGCCTGTGATCAAGTCAAGCGGCCGGCCGGTTTGGGCAGCACTTTCTCCATCATGATGCTGGGCACGGCGCCATAACCGATCCGTTCGTAGAACCGCACCACATCCCCATTCCCCGAGCGCACCGTCAGATGAATGTCGATCACGTCGCGCGCGGCCAGCCATTCTTCGGCGGCGCGCACCAGGTCGCGGCCCACGCCATGACCGCGCCGGGCGGGGTCCACCGAAACATAATGCAGCCAGCCCCGGTTGCTGTCATGGCCCACCGCGATACTGCCGATCAGCATTCCG
>JAFECO010000101.1 GCA_018242085.1 Pseudomonadota bacterium | reverse complement strand
CCGACCAGTCCGATGGATTCCAGCACCTTCACGCAACAGCTGGTGATGTACAGCCAGGTGGAGCAGCAGATCGGCACCAACAGCAACCTCAAGACCCTGATCGGCCAGGGCACGACCCAGTTGGGGGCTTATGCCACTTCCTATCTGGGCAAGGCCGTCTCGATCACCAACGGAAATGCCGCGCTCAGTGGCGGCTCGGCGACATGGTCCTACAATCTGGGCGCCGCGGCGGCCTCCAACACCTTGACGGTGACCAACGCTAGCGGACGCGTGGTCTATACCGGCACGGGCGAGACCGCATCCGGCAACCATCAATTCGCGTGGAACGGCAAGGACAATAACGGCAACCAGCTGGCCGACGGCACCTATACGCTGACAGTCACCGCCAAGGCTTTGGACGGATCCGCCGTCGCCAGCCAGGTGGCCAGCGCGGGCGTCGTCAGCGAAATCGACATGACGTCGGGCACGCCGCAATTGCTGATCGGTGGAATGAGCGTCGGGCTGAGCGACATCGCTCATGTCGCCAACGCACCCACCAACTGAATTTTGTGAACCATGGGCGCCAAGAATGGCGCCCCTATCGCGCGGCGGCGGACGAAGTCCAAAGACCGGGCAAGGAAACGGAAAATGTCTCTCTACGGAGCCCTCAATATCGGCGTCGCCGGCCTGCAGGCGAACAGCATGGCGCTCAGCGCCACCTCGTCCAACATCGCCAACGTCAACACGGTCGGCTATAAGGAAGCGCGGGCCAGCTTCTCGACCATCCTGAACGCCTCCACCGGCGTCGGCAACAATTCCTCCGCCGGCGTCGCCGCCCAGATCGGCCAGGACATCACCACCCAGGGCCTTCCCACCACCACCTCGTCGGACACCGACATCTCCATTTCCGGCAATGGTTTCTTCGTCGTCGCGCCCAATCCGGATGGCAGCGGCCCGCGCGAATACACGCGCGCCGGCAGCTTCCTGCCCGACGTGAACGGCAATCTGGTCAATTCGGCCGGGCTTTACCTGATGGGCTACAAGCTCGACTCGTTCGGCAACGTGCCCACCGACGCCAGCGCGCTGAGCCTGGTGAACACCACGTCCATCTCCGGCGCCGCCCAGGCCACCGACAAGCTGAACGTGCAGGCGAATTTGAATTCGGCCTCCGCCGCGCATGCCGGCTACACCGCCGGCGACATGACCGCCGGCACCGTGGCGCCGGATTTCACCCGCACCGTGAATGTTTATGACGCGCAGGGCGGCAGCCAGCCGATCACCTTCTCGTTCCTCAAGACCAGCGCCAACACCTGGGCTTATGAAGCCAGCTATGCCGGCAGCGCCGCCAATCTGACCGCGGGGGGCCCGATCTCCACCGGCACCATCGATTTCAACTCCGATGGCACCTTGGCCAATGTGAACGGCGCCGCGCCCGCGTCCGGCTCGGTGTCGCTGACCATTCCGTGGAAATTGTCCACCTCGGGCCTGACGCCGCAGACCATTTCGCTGGATTTGGGCACGGTGGGCGGCAGCGACGGCCTTACCCAGGCCAATGCGCCTTCGGTGCTCAACGGCACCACCATCAACGGCACGCCCTATGGCAGCGTCACCGGCGTGACGGTCGCCAAGGACGGCACGGTGACGGCGCAATTCTCCAACGGCCTGTCGCAGGACGTCTACAAGATCCCGCTGGCCACCTTCACCAACCCCAACGGCCTGGGCCAGGTCACGGGCAACGCCTATGTGGTTACCAAGGCCAGCGGCGCGCCCAACATCAACCTGGCGCAATCGGGTCCCGCGGGCTTCATCCAGTCCAAATCGCTGGAAGGCTCCACGGTCGACCTGGCCACCGAGTTCACCAATCTGATCACGACTCAGCGCGCTTATTCCGCATCCGCGCGCATCATCACCACCGCCGATCAGATGCTGCAGCAGCTGGAACAATTGCCGACTAACTAACGGCGGATCGGAACCTCGCGAAATGCCCGAAAACAAGGGCGTTTCGCGAGCATTCTAAGAAGGTCCTTATGAGTTCATTTACCACGGCTCTTGGCCTTTTTTTAAAGGCGCAAAGGCTAATTTGGCGGCCTGTCGTGGTTCGGGAGTAGCATGATGATGGAAGAGCGCAAAGGACGTGTGAGCTATGTCATCGGCCCCGATGGGAGCCCGTTGACGCTCGCCGATCTTCCGCCGCCCTCGACACGGCGCTGGGTGATCCGGCGCAAGGCCGAAGTTGTTGCCGCCGTGCGCGGCGGACTGCTCAGCCTGGACGAAGCCTGCCGCCGCTACACGCTGACGGTGGAGGAATTCCTCGCCTGGCAGCATGCGATCGATCGGTTCGGTTTGGCGGGCCTCCGCGCCACCAGGGTTCAGCAGTATCGAAACTGAGGGACGGTGATTGTCCGCCAGTGGCGCGGACAATCAAACAGACCGGCGCCACCAGGGTTCAGCAGTATCGCAATTGACGCGCGGGCGGAGTTCTTAAGAAAAGCTTTCCGGCGGGCTGAAAATGCCCGCCGATATGCTTAAGCCAAATTTTACCACAAGGGCGGCAATGTTTGCCTAGCAGGAACGGTTCCTGGCTGGGAGGATTTTGCTCGTGCCCGAATTTTTCAAGGCAGTCGGTGCCGCGCGCTTTGGCGTGATGGCTGGCGTCGCCGCCGTCCTGACGGCCTTCTTCCTCTATATCGCCGGCGCGATCACCGAGCCGCCCAAGACCATCCTGTTCGGCGGACTGGAGCCGCGCGACGCCGCCGCCGTCACCGCCAAGCTGGACGGCATGAATGTCAAATACGACGCCAAGGGCGATGGCACCATCCTGGTCCCGGCCGATCAGGTGACCAAGCTGCGCATGGCGCTGGCGCAGGACAATCTGCCCGCCGCCGGCATCGGCTATGAGATCTTCGACAAGTCCGACGCCTTCGGCACCACCGCCTTTGTGCAGAACATCAATCGCCTGCGCGCCATCGAAGGCGAGCTGGCCCGCTCGATCCAGACCATCGAGGGCGTGCAGAGCGCCCGCATCCATCTGGTGGTGCCCGAACGGCAGATCTTTTCCCGCGACGAGCAGACCCCCTCGGCATCGGTGGTCCTGAAAACCCGCACCGTGCTGGGCCGCGGCCAGGTTGCCGCCATCCAGCATCTGGTGGCCGCCGCGGTGGCCTCGCTCAATCCCTCCCGTGTCGCCATCGTCGACGACCGCGGCAATCTTCTGGCCGGCGGCGACGACAAGACCGGCGCCGATGCGATGGCCGCCAATCAGGAACAGAGCACCACCGATTACGAAGACCGTTTGCGCCAGCGCATCGAATCCATCGTCACCAGCGTGGTGGGCGTGGGCCATGTCCGCGTCCAGGTCGCCGCGGACATGAACTACAATCATACCTCCACCACCTCGGAGAGCTACGATCCGGACAGCAAGGTGGTGCGCTCGACCCAGACGGTGGAACAGAATTCATCGGACAATAGCGGCACCACGCAGAACGCGGTTTCGGTGGCCAACGCGCTGCCCAACGCCGCCAGCGCCACGCCCGGCGACAGCAGCAAATCCTCATCCGGCCGCACCGAGGAAACCACCAATTACGAAATCTCCAAGAAGGTCACGACCTCCACCCAGGACGGCGGTGACGTGAAGCATCTGTCTGTCGCGGTGGTGGTGGACGGCACCGTGACCGGCGAAGGCGCCAACGCGCCCTATAAGGCGCGCACCCCCGCGGAAATGGCCCAGATCACCAGCCTGGTGAAATCCGCGATGGGCTTCGACCAGGCCCGCGGCGACCAGGTGCAGGTCACCAACATGCCCTTTGCCCGCATGGAAGTGGCGGCCGGCGAAGCACCCAGCAAACCGCTTCTGGGCCTGGAGCCGGCCTATTGGTTCAAGATCATCGAAGCGGCGATCATGTGCGTGACCGCGCTTCTGATCGGGCTGTTCGTGGCACGTCCCTTGATCGCCCGCATGTTCGCCCCCAATCCGCCGTCGCAAAGCCAGCCCACGCAGCTGACCGGCACCTCGCCGGTGGCGGGCGCGCTGCCGGCTCCGGCACAGGCACAAGGCGCCCAGTCCGCGGAGGGCTCCGCGCCCGCGCCGCTGCGCATCTTGCCCGCGCAACCGGGCCTCGATCTCAGCCAGATCGAAGGCCAGGTCCGCGACTCCTCCGTCAAGAAAATCGGTGAAGTGGTCAACGCGCATCCCGACGAGGCGCTGGCGATCATCCGCACCTGGCTGCATCAACCGGTATAGCCATGGCAAAAGCCGTCAAACCTCCCGTCAAGGACGATGTCCGCTCCCTCTCCGGGGCCGAGCGCGCCGCCATCATCATGCTGTCTTTGGGTGAAGATCATTCGGCCAAGCTCTGGTCGATGATGGACGAGGAAGAGGTCAAGGAAATTTCCCAGGTGATGTCCAATCTGGGTTCGATCTCCTCCAATGTGATCGAGAAGCTTCTGATCGACTTCGTGTCCCAGATGTCGGGCACCGGCTCGCTGATGGGTTCTTATGAATCCACCGAAAGGCTGATCGCCCGTTTCCTGCCCGGCGACAAAGTCTCCCAGATCATGGAAGAAATTCGCGGTCCCGCCGGCCGCACCATGTGGGACAAGCTGGCCAATGTGAATGAAAGCGTGCTGGCCAATTATCTCAAGAACGAATATCCCCAGACCGTTTCCGTGGTCCTGTCCAAGATCAAGCCCGAACATGCCGCCCGCGTGCTGGGCGCCTTGCCGGAGGAATTCGCCCTGGAAGTGGTGCAGCGGATGCTGCGCATGGAAAGCGTGCAGAAGGACATTCTCGACAAGGTCGAGCAGACCCTGCGCGTGGAATTCATGTCCAACCTGGCCCGCACCGCCAAGCGCGACGCCCATGAACAGATGGCGGAAATCTTCAACAATTTCGACCGCCAGACCGAAAGCCGCTTCATCACCGCCCTGGAAGAGCGCAGCCGGGATTCCGCCGAGCGCATCAAGGCCCTGATGTTCACGTTCGAGGATCTGGGCAAGCTCGATCCGGGCTCGATCCAGACCCTTCTGCGCAATATCGAAAAGGACAAGCTTGGCCTGGCGCTGAAGGGCGCCACCGACGGGCTGCGCGACGTCTTCTTCACCAATATGAGCGAGCGCGCCGGCAAGATCCTGCGCGAGGACATGGAAGCGATGGGCCCCGTGCGTCTCAAGGACGTGGATGAAGCCCAGATGCGCATGGTCAATGTCGCCAAGGACCTGGCCAACAAAGGCGAGATCATGATCGCGGGCGGCGGCAACGAAGATGAGTTGATCTACTGATGACCGGCAAAGCCACCGCCAAATTCACCTTCGACACCGAATTCCACGGTCCCAGCGACGTGGTGTCGGATGCCGCGCGCGCGCGTCAGAAGAAAACCCTCACGATCGAGGAAATCGAGACCATGCGCGCCGATGCGCAGGCCGAAGGCGCCCAGGCCGCCACGGTGCGGGCGGCGGAGAATATCGAGCGCATCGCCGCCATGCTGGTGACGGCGCTTAAGGCCGCGCTGGACAAGAGCCATGACGAAATCGAAATCCTGCGGGCCGAAGCGGCCGCGCTGGCCCTGGCCGCGGCCAAGAAAATCGCGCCCGCCGCCTTGGCCGCCTTGCCGGCCGGAGACGTGGAAAATGCCTTGCGCGAGGCCATGCATCAGGCCATCGGCGAGCCCCGCATCACTTTGCGCGCCGCGCCCGACGTGATCGCCGCCCTGGAAGGCAGGGTCGAGGCGATCGCGCATGAAGAAGGGTATGACGGCCGGGTGATCCTGGCCGCCGATCCCGCCATCACAGGTGCGGATTGCCGCATCGAATGGCGCGGCGGCGGCAGCGAACGCAGCGAAGCCGCCATCGAAGCCGCATTGGACGCGCTGATCGCGCGCCGTTTCTCAACATTAAAGACGAGCTGAAAGGAACTGCCATGTCCGGCACCGACAATGTGGATCTGCCCGATCTGAGCAATACGCCCGGCGCCGCGCCGGCCTCGCTCTTGAACAGCGACGGCACGGCCGAAGCGGTGCAGAAGCATACCGCCCAGGATCTGGAAGCGGTGTTCGACGTGCCGGTGACGGTCTCCGCCATTCTGGGCAAGAGCGCCATGGAAGTGAGCCAGCTCCTGAAGCTGGGCAAGGGCACCGTGGTGGAATTGGACCGCAAGGTCGGCGAAGCCATCGATATCTATGTCAATGACCGCCTGGTCGCGCGCGGTGAAGTCGTCCTGGTCGAAGACCGGCTGGGCGTGACCATGACGGAAATCATCAAGGCCGGCCAATCGTAATTCAGGAAGTTGGCCTCAAAGGGCCAGCGGGGGAATAAATCATGCGTCTTCTCATTGTCGGCGGCCTCAACGGCCAAATCGGAGCGGCCACCAAGATCGCGATGGAGCGCGGGGCCAAGGTCACCCACGCCGCCACCATCGAACAGGCGCTGGGCTCCTTGCGCGGCGGCGCGGGCGCCGACCTGGTGTTCTGC
>JAFECO010000100.1 GCA_018242085.1 Pseudomonadota bacterium | reverse complement strand
GCGATCACTTTTTCTTCATTATAGGCGGGGATGAGCACCGACACGGTGTCGCCGGAATGCGCGACATCCGGTGAGGGCTGGCGGCGGCCCGTCAACCGGTTCGCCAGCGCCAGCCCGCACAAAACCAGAAGACGCGCCACGCCCAGGATGATGGCGCCGATGAAGCAGTAATAAAGGAACTGGCCGATGAAGGAGAGGGTGAGGAACACGATCCGGTCGGCATACAGCATCACCGTCAAAGGCAGCTTGGGCATCACCTGGTCGTAGGTGAAGCCGCCCAGCTGCGACACCGGCACGAAACTGTAGCCTTCCGCCCGCATCCGGTCGATCAGGATGGGCAGAAGCTTGATGGTCTGGGTGCGGTCGCCGCCCGAATCGTGCAGCAGGATGATGTTGCCGCGCAGGTCGGGATTGGGATCGTGCACTTCCTTCTCGACCAGCTTCATCATCTTCTCGACCGGCAGTTCCTGCCAGTCCAGCGTGTCGACATGGGTGCCGATGGTGATGTAGCCCAGCTTCTGCGCTTCGACGATGGGCACGATCTCGTCCGCGTCGCTGGGTTCGGCGTCGCCCAGATAGGGCGGGCGCAGCATGCGCATGGAACGGCCGGTCAAGGCTTCGAACAGGCGCTGGGTCGCATTCAGCTCCAGTCGCACCGCCGCCAGCGGCGTGTCGGCCAGATTGGGATGGGTGAAGGTGTGATTGCCGATCTCATGGCCCTCATCCAGGATCCGCTGCACCAGGCCCGGATGCGCCTGCATGTTGGCGCCGATGACGAAGAAGCTGGCCTGGACGTGCTTTTCTTTCAGAATGTCCAGGATCGCCGGCGTCCAGTCGGGATCGGGACCGTCGTCGAAGGTCAGCGCCAGTTTCTTGGGCACCTGGCCAACCCGGTGGATCACATATCCGGTGGGCAGGCTTTTGTAGCGCTCATCGACGATGGCGCCGGTCTGCTTTTCGATCTGCAACTCGCGCAAACCCGGCTGCGGATCGCCTTCGACCCGGAGGATCTCGCCTTCGGTGCCGTCCAGATCCACATTCTCCATGTCGGCGGCGATATATTTGAGATTGGCCGGCGCTGGCAGGTCGTAGCGCTGCCCCATCAGGGGCAACACGGTCGGATCTTCCGAACCCAGGCGCCACAGAGCATATCCCGCGGGCCGGTAATGATCGGCGGCATGAATCTGGTTGAACACCGTGATGGCGTCCAGGAACCAGACATCGTGCAAGGTGCCGTCGCCCTCGCGATAGGCGAAATGGGGATTGTTGGTGGCCGGATCGAACTGCACGGTGGCGCCGGCGTCGCGCGCGGAGCCCATCGCATCGCGGAAACCCAGCACATTGGCCGGCCCGCGATTGACCCAGTCATAGGCATAGGAACCGATCGCCACGATGGTGGAATCGGCGGGCAGTTCGCGCATCCGCTTGTCGAGAATGCGCTCGTACCACCCCTGGCCCGCGATGGCGCCCGCGGGACCGGAATCGTCGGCCTCGTCATAGGCCATCAGCACCGTGTAATCGACGATCTGCGAATAGGCCTGATACGGCCAATCGGGATCATCGAACGGCGCCGCCTGGACGATGATCCAGCCATGGGGCGCGAAAAGCTGCGACAGGCGGACAAGGAATGCCTGCAGGTCGGGATGCGCCTCTTTGGTCACATTCTCGAAATCGATGGAAACGCCTTGCAGCTTGTTGGCGGCCAGCACCTTGACGATGTCGTCAGCCAGTTTTTCGCGGCGAACCGGATCGGCCAGGAGCTTGGCAAGGCCGGGCCCATCCCATTTGCCCAGGGTGATGTTCTGCAGGTTGGGCAGGATGGCCACGCCCGGCTTGTGGGCGCGCATGTAATTGAGTGAACGGCTGTCGATATTGGTTTTGAAATCCAGGTTCGGCCCGTCGAGATAGAGCCAGCTGGGGATCACCCAGTCCAAATGGGGAAGCGAACGCTTGAGCGAATCGAAGCTGGCGCCGCCCGTGCCCGTATCCCAATTGACATAATAGCCGATGGCCAGCGACCGGCCCTTTTGCGGCTGCAGGATGGCGGGCAGCACCCGCGACGGCTGGCTGGCCCGAAGACGGCGCAGCCGCCGGGCTTCCAGCCTGCGGTTCTGCGCTTCGGTCGCAAGCCGGACCGCCGACCTGAGCAAGCCGGGCGCCACGGCCTTTTTCGCCAGATCCTTGGGCGGGGGCGCATAGGTGCGGCTGGGGAAATCCACCGTGGCCACCGGCTTGGCCACCACCAGGCTGACGACAAAGCCGATCGCCAGCACGGTGCCGATCAGCGCCGCCGCCCATCCCAATGCGGACAGCCGCGCCGCGCGCCGGCCCGAGGCATCGAAGAATACTGGCTTTTTACCGCTCATGCGCCACTGTCATGCAGAAGGCCAAGTTCCGGCCCGTGCAAATATACGCCAAACCGCCGCCTGGATAGGCGTCCCCGCGCGCATATTCCGTCACACCCCTGTGGCGAAAATCCGGCGGCCCGCACCCGATTTCCTTGCATGGGGCCTTGGACTTCGTGCTATCGCTGTCGGCCTTCACGAAACCGTTCGGTCAGAGTGTATTGTGGCAGCTTACGATTGTTCGAAATGTCCGGGATATTGCTGTTCTTATCCCGTGATCCCCTTGAATAGCCGCGATGTGAAGCGCCTGGCCCGGCATTTCGGCCTGGACTTCGAGACCGCCCGCAAGAAATTCACCAAGGTGGATGGCGACGAACCTTATGCCATGCGCCGCAAGGCGGACGAGCATTTCGGCCGTATCTGCCGCTTTTTCGACACAGACAAGCGCCGCTGCACCATCTATGAGGCGCGTCCCGAAATCTGCCGCTCCTATCCGGGCGGCAAGAGCTGCGGCTATTACGATTTTCTGGTGTCGGAACGCGATTCCCAGGACGATCCCGAGCACGTCGCGTCGACGTGGAACAAGTAGCGAGCGGCGACGGCCCGCAGCGCGTTGAAATTAATTTCATCTTTAAAGTGCCGCGCGGTACAATCGCGCCATGGCGCACGATCATGCCCACGACCCGCACAATCACGGCATCTGGACCCATGGCCATGTCTTTCTGGGGCACAGCCATGACCGCGCGGAATCCCGCGCCAAGCTGGCGGCGCTGGTCACCGCGCTTTTCATGGTGGTGGAGATCGTCACCGGCTTCATCTACCACTCGCTGGCGCTTCTGGCCGACGGCATTCACATGGCGACCCATGTGGGCGCCCTGGGCCTGGCGGCTGGCGCCTATTGGCTGGCGCGGCGCCATGCCGACAACAGCCGCTTCAGTTTCGGATCGGGCAAGTTCGGCGACCTCGCCGCCTTTTCCAGCGCCATCGTGCTGGGCATCACGGGCCTGGCCGTCGCCATCGAATCCGTCACCAGGCTGATCCATCCCGCGAACGTCGCCTATGGCGATGCGCTCTTGATCGCGGTGATCGGGCTTTGCGTCAATCTCATCAGCGCCTTCATCCTGAAAGACGCGCATCAGCACGATCATGCTCATGGGCATGCCCACGATCATTCCCATGATCATTCTCCGGGACATGCGCATAGCCATGGCGCCGGTCATGGCGACAACAATATGCGCGCCGCCTATCTGCATGTGCTGGCCGATGCGGCGACCAGCGTTCTGGCCATCGTGGCGCTGGCCTGCGGCTATTATTTCGGCATGGGATATCTGGATCCGCTGGCGGCGCTGGTGGGTGCCGTGGTGATCGGCTCCTGGGCCTATGGCCTGATCAAGGACAGCGCCATGGTGCTGCTCGACGCCGATGCCGATCCCAAACTATCGGGCGCGATCAAATCCACCATCGAAAAGGATCTGGGCGCGCGCGTCGCCGACCTGCATCTGTGGCGTCTGGGGCCGGGCCATCGCGGGCTGATCGTGTCGCTGGTCTCGCCCGATCCCATCACGGCGGAAAAGATCAAAGCGTCCTTGCGCCAGCATTATCCCGATCTGTCGCATGTGACGGTCGAAGTCGCGGTCTGCGCGGACTGCACTTGAAAAGCCGCTTGTAAAACGCCGCGCCGTCTTTCCGCACGGCGGCAACAGGCCGTTAACCTCGCCCCGCTAGCCTCAGCCCCGATCTTCAGGCCTTTTGGTGTCTGGATGAAGCGGCGCTTCCATTCCTTAGACGGCCTACGCGGCGTTTGCGCGCTTGCGATTCTGTTTTTCCATGCACGCGTCCTTGCCGGCTCGCCCCTTTTCGCGCACGCCTATCTGTCCGTGGACATGTTCTTCCTGATAAGCGGGTTCGTTCTCAGCCAGGCCTATGGCACGCGCCTGACGAGCGCTCGCGATCGCGGCGCCTTTGCCGTCACCAGAATTCGCAGGCTGGCGCCAAGCCTTTGGTTCGGCATCGTCCTTGGGGTTGTTTTCCAGGGCGCATTGGTCTGGCTTGCGCGGCCTGGCGGCCATGTTCACACCCTCACAATCCTTGCAATCCTGGCCGTATTGAACGCGCTGCTCATCCCCATAGCCGGCCTGTTCTCGCAATCCGATGCATTCGCGCCGAACAACGTGTCATGGTCTTTGTTTGCGGAGATGGCCGTCAATGCCGGCTTCGCCTTCCTGTCGCCGCTGATGAATCTCAGGCATCTCGCGGTCGCGGTATTCAGCAGCGCCTTGCTGTTCTCGTTGATCGGCTGGCAGCTGGGCACGCTGGATTTCGGGGCCCATCAGGACAGCGTCTTGCTTTCGATTCCCCGTGCGGTCCCCACATTCGCGACCGGGATGCTCGTTCACAAATTGTGGGAGAGCGGAAAGCTGGAACGCCTGCCGCGCCTGCCGCCTTCGCTCATCTGCATCGGCTGGTTTGTTCTGATGGCCCTATATTCCGGTCCCGTATGGCTGGACCTCATGCTGGTTCTTCTTGTGTCTCCGGTTCTTCTCGGTCTTTTGGTGAGAGGCCCGGATAAGATATCGGAGCGGTTTGTCTGGCTGGGAGCGGTCTCATACCCTCTCTATGCCACACACGCCGTTATTCTGAATTTCGTGTTGGGAGCGGGTTTGCCTGTCCGTCTAGACGGGACCGCACCCTGGACTCTTCCGCTGACAATCGCGTTCTGCATTGCCGTGGCCGAGTTCGTCCGCCGCTGGATCGAACCGGGAGCCCGCAACGCCCTGGCCGCGCGATCGCCGAAGCCGGTATACGCCGAAATCCCAGGCGATATGCGGATACGCCTGTTTTGATCCTCGCAAGAAGCGGCCCGGCGCATCCGCGCGGCCAACAAAAAAGCCGCCCCAAGCGGAGCGGCTTTTTCAAAACTCTCTTCCGGACCCGGCTTTAGGCCTTGGGCTTGCTCTGGGGGATCAGGCCTTCGCGCTGCGCGCGCTTGCGCTGCAGCTTGCGATAGCGGCGGACCGCTTCGGCCCGCTCGCGGGCGCGCTTTTCGGACGGCTTTTCGTACGCGCCGCGCAGCTTCATCTCCCGGAAAATGCCTTCACGCTGCATCTTCTTCTTCAGCGCCTTGAGCGCCTGGTCGATATTGTTGTCGCGGACGATGATCTGCAAAGCCTGGCTCCAAATTGGAAGGCGCGGTTGATATCAGAAGGTTTTTGGCCTGTCCACCCGCGCCGGTTAACACTTTTGAGGCTTTGACCGGGCGGGATACGGACCCCATATTTCGGGCCATGATCCTGAAAATCGCCCGCATGGGCCACCCGGTCCTCGCCCAGATCGCCGCCCCGGTTCCCAATCCCAGGGCGCCGGAAATCCAGCGCCTGATCAATGACATGGTGGAAACCATGATCGACGCCAATGGGGCCGGCCTGGCCGCTCCCCAGGTGCATGTTCCCCTCCGGCTGGTGGTGTTCCAGGCCCCCGGCGAGCGCGCCGATCCCGGCCTTTCGGACGATGAACGGTTCGACCACACCGCCCCCCTCACCGTCCTGATCAATCCCGAAATCACCGTCCTGGATGAAAAAACCGAGGGCGGCTGGGAAGGCTGCCTGTCGGTTCCCGGCCTGCGCGGCTGGGTCGAGCGCCCGGCCCATATCCGCTACCGGGGCCTTGGGGCGGACGGCCAGCCGATCGAACGCATCGCCCGCGGCTTTCATGCCCGTGTCGTGCAGCATGAGGTAGACCATCTGGACGGCCGGCTTTATCCCGGCCGGATGGCGGATCTGTCCAAGCTGATTTTCGAATCGGAAATCCGTCATTTCACGCCGGCAGGATGACATGACCGAAAAAACGCCCCGAAAGAGGAAAGCCGCCCCCAAGCCGGAGGCCGGCGAACAAGCCGATGCGGCGCTGAAAAAGGCCGTGCTCAAAGAGGCCTTGAAGGATGCCGCCTTCGACGGCTTCACCGACGCCATGCTGGCCAAGGCGGGGAAAAAAGCCGGCGCGGACAAGGACGCTCTTGCCCGCCTGTTCCCGGCGGGCGTGTCCTCGCTGGTCGAATATTTTTCCACCTCGATCGATGAAGCGATGGAGGAAAAACTGGGCGCGCTGGACCTTTCCAAGCGCAAGATCCGCGAGCGCATCAAGCTGGCGGTCCTGACCCGCCTGGCGCT